>CAZQHA010000182.1:0-1282 GCA_964592795.1 uncultured Planctomycetaceae bacterium
GCTACGGAGAGGTACGCGACGTGGTCGTGGAGGACGGCCGCGCGTCGCGGGAAGTGATCGTGCGGGTGTCGGGCGGGGCTGAGCTCCGGCTTCGGTGCGAGAATCCCGGCGCGTCGGGGGCGTTCGAGATCGTGCATGAAGGACGCGTCGTTCGGGCGGGAACGGTGCGTCCCTACGCTGAGCCGTCGTACATCGTCCCCGCGGGAACGCTCGGCATTCGCTTCACGGCCCAGGGCTCCGCCACCGCAAACGAGACGACGGTCGAGATCGCCCCCCGCGAATCTCGCACCGTCGTCTTCGAGGGACAGTGATCGCGAGCGCCTACGTCTTGGCGCGCATCTTGTCGACGTACTCCTTCGCGCGCTGCTCGAGCGCCGGCGTCTTGAGGCCGACCTGCTTCGCTTCTTCGAGCGCGGCGTCCCACGAGAGCCCGCCGTCGAGCGCGCGGTACGCGGCCCAGATCGCTCCCACTCGATTGCCCGAGTGGCAGTGCAGGAACACCGGTCGCCTCGACGTGTCGCGCAGCACCGCGCGCGCTCGCTCGAACACTTCGTCGGTCAATTCGGCCGGCGCCGCGAACGGGATCAGCTCGTACTCGAGGCCCAGCTCGGCGACGAGCGCGGCTTCGTCGAAGCCCGGGTCCTCGCTCTTCGGTCGCAGGTTCAGGATCGTCCGGATGCCGTTCTCCTTCGCGTGACGCAGATCGTCCGCGGCCGGTTGGCTGCCGGCGAAGATGCCGTCGAGCGTGTGCAGGCGCTGCACGGTGCCGCACGTGTACGGCTCGAGCTTGGCGACTTTCGGCGGTGCCTTCGTCTCGACCTGCGGCGTGGCGGGCGCCTTCGCCTGGGTGGGCTTCGTGTCCTTTGCGGGACCGCAGCTGGCGAGCGCCAGCAACACGAGCCCGATGGCGGTTTCGAGTCGTTTCATGGTGGCTTCCTCCGCCGACACTCTCGCCGGTCGCAAGCGTTCCGGGGATCGGTCGCGTGGCGTAGAGGCGTGCCGCGATGTGCGCACGAGAGCCGCGGCACCGCTCAGGAGGTCGCGGCCGCCGCGGTCACTCGTGGAAGCTCGGCCCGACGCGCGTTCATCCGGAAACAGGTCAGGAGGAGGATCGCGACCAAGATGTAGAGCAGGATGCGGTGGAGGGCGAGTCTCTTCCGTTGGACCACGCGCGTCGAGCCGAGAGTTCCGACTGCGAGCGTCATGGCGCCAGGGTAGAGGCAAGGCCGCGAGGGCGCGCTCGGCCACGGTGCGTAGTTCCAAGCCGCTCCGTGCGTAGACC
>CAZQHA010000182.1:1292-8676 GCA_964592795.1 uncultured Planctomycetaceae bacterium
CCGCGCGCTGCGCACTTCGACGTGCATCGACTGCGCCCCAATGCGGATGGTCGGAGCGACGCAGGCACGCTGCGATGTGCATGGAGGTTCAGTCATGGAGAAGAATCGAACGAAGGCCGCCGACATCATGCGGAAGGACGTCGTCGCGCTGGCGGCCGACGACACGATCGAGCGCGCCCTCGAGATCTTCGAGGAGCAACGGATCAGCGGGGCGCCGGTCGTCGACAGGAACGACCACTTGGTCGGAGTGCTCACGCTCTCCGACGTCACGAAGACGGAGCATTTCTCGGACGGCCGGATCGCGTTGCGCCGCCGCGGCTACGAGATGAGCGAGCCCTCGGGTGAAGAGCTGCTCGACGAGCTCGATCCCGACGAAGTCTTCTTCGTCAAGGAGGACTACAGCGCGGAGATGGTCGACACCGATCGCGTCGGCGACTGGATGACGCCCAAGGTGATCTCGGTCGCTCCGGATGCGGCCCTCGAGGAGGTGTGCCGACTCATGGTGGATGAGCACATCCATCGCGTGTTCGTCGCGGAGAAGGGCAAGCTCCAAGGCGTCGTCTCGAGCTTCGACGTCGTGCGCCACGTCGCCCGCGCCGCGGCGCGCGCGAAGGCCGGGCCGCGCAAGGCTCTCGCGCGTCGTTCACGAGTGTGAACGGCGAACGCCGAAGACGCGCGATCGATTCGACCCAGTCTCAGGAAAAGTGAGACGACATCGACCGTCGATCGCGCGTCGAGGCGGGCCTGCGCGCCGAGCTCCGACGCGTCATTCGCGCCTGCGCGCGCATGCGACGCACGTGCGCGCATACGGCACGAGGGCCAGTCGCTCCCGTGGGATGGTCGAAGCGCACGATTCGCAGCGGCCGAACGAGCCATCCGCGATCCGTTCCAGGGCCTCGTCGACGGCGCGTCGCAGCTCGCTCTCGGACGTCAGCGCCGTGACTCCCTCTTCGAGCGACGTCTCCTCCAGCGCTTCGTCCTCGCGCGCCAATTGAGTCGAGCCCGGCGGCTCGAGCGACGTGGATTCCAAAGCCGCCATCGTCTCGGTGAGCGACGACCGCAGGTCGCGGAGCCGTTGCTCGTACGCGCGCAACTCGTGTCCTGAAAGGGGGCGTTCCATGAGATGCTCCTCGAGGCTACTGCTTCAGCACGACCTTGAGCGCGCCGGTCTCTTCCGCCCGACTGAACACGTCGTAGGCCGCCATCGCTTCGTCCATCGGGAACGTGTGCGTCGCGAAGAGGGTCGGGTCGAAGCGCTTGGCTCGGATCAGCTTGAGCAGCTGGGGCACCGTCACCGTGTCGACGAGGCGCGTCGTGATCGTGACGTTGTGAGCCCACAGGCGCTCGAGGTGGAGCGTCGCAGGCTTGCCGTGGACGCCGATGTTCGCGATGCGGCCACCCGGCTTGACGAGATCGGCGCACAGCTCGAAGGTCGCCGGGATCCCCACGGCTTCGATCGCGACATCCACGCCGTCGCCGGTGAGCTGCGACACGCGCGCCTTCACGTCTTCGACGCCGCTCCGGACCGTGACGTCCGCGCCGAACGCGCGAGCACGCTCCAGGCGTGACGCGTCCAGATCGACGACGATGACGAGGCCGGGACTGAAGAGTCGCGACAGCATGACCGCGGCCAGCCCGATCGGACCGGCTCCGACGATCGCGATCGTGTCTCCCGGCTTCACTTGCCCGTTGATCACCCCGCACTCGTAGGAAGTCGGGAGGATGTCCGCGAGGAACAGCACCTGCTCGTCCGTCAGCTCGTCGGGAACCTTGTGCAAGCTGCTGTCGGCGTAGGGCGCACGCGCGTACTGCGCTTGGAGGCCGTCGATCGTGTGACCGAAGAGCCAGCCGCCGTCGCGACAGTGCGAGTACATCCCGCTGCGACAGTAGTCGCAGCGTCCGTCCGTCGTGATCGCCGGCAGGAGGACGCGGTCGCCCTTCTTCAAGTTCGTGAGGTTGCGTCCCGCTTCCTCGATGACGCCGACGGCCTCATGGCCGAGCACGGTGCCCGAGCGGACTTCCGGGACGTCCCCTTTCAGGATGTGAAGGTCCGTACCGCACAACGTCGCGGTCGTGATGCGGACGATGGCGTCGTCGGCGCGCTCGAGCTTCGGATCGGGAACCTGCTGCCAGCTCTTCTCACCCGGACCGTGGAATACCACCGCCTTCATCGGTGCACCTCCTGGATTCGCTCACTCGATCCTCACCATCGAAGAGTGGCGGCGACCGGCGACTTCGTCGGCATCTTCGCCGTCTCGATCGACCACACGTCGCCGCCGCGGAGCATCACCGCCTCGGCGACATCGTCCATGACGTCCTCGACCGCATCGTCCTGCCTCTCGCCGAAGAGCGCGACCTCGCCGGTACCCCGGTCGAGTCGGCCCCACAAGTTCGCGCTGCGGTCGAGGAGCAGATCCCTCACGCGGCCTTGGATCGCGAACCGTCCGATCGCGCGCACGTCATCCAGGGCGCGCGCCGCCGATACCAACCGGTCGTACCGCTCGAGGACGACGTCCTCGCGCGCCGCCATGAGCTTCTCGACCCGCGGCGCGATGCGCGAATGGATCTCGGCGGTGGTCGCGCGACCCAGATCCGCGGGGAGGAGCTCGCGCACGATGTGCGGATAGCGGCTCACCGAACGGAAGCTGGCCGCGAGCCGCTCCGTCGTCGCGAGCAAGAGCGGCGCCGTCTCTTCGCGGAGCACGCTCCACGTCGCGGAGTCGATCGCGCGGCAGAAGCGGAGCACGTCTTCGTCGCGGGAAGTGTCGGCCTTGCCCTCACCTCCGTAGATCGGGTTGGTGCCGGCTCGAGCACCGAAGTGGTACGTGATCGAACGCTCACGGTCCTCGCTGCCCAAGGCCTCGCCGAGGGAGCGCGGTAGGACCTCCGGGGCCACGGGAACCAATCCCTCGGCGCTCCCCTTGAAGAAGCCCACGTGGCCCTGCGCGAGGAGCAACACGAAGTAATGTCGATTCGTCTGCACGTGCTGCAGCAGCGGGCGAATGTGGAAGCTGTCCGACGCGACGATCAGCTCGCGCACGTCGACGGGCAACACGTACTCGGCTTGGAAGCCGGGCGCGACGAACGTCGCCGTCGACCGGACGCCGTCCGGCTGGCGGTGGGGCGCGGAGAGACTCGCAAGCGCGTCGAGCAGGGCGTCGCGTTGCTTCGACGAGCAGCGCTCGCCGAGCGCTTCACGCGCTCGCCGCAGCAGACCGTCCCGCTGCTTCGCGTCGTCGGGCCTGCGTCCTCCGTAGAAAGGAGAGTAGACGGACAAGCACGGTGCCTCGTACGGCGAGGCCAGGGAACGCACATGCTCCAGGTTCAAAGCTTGCATCGGGATCTCCATCGCCGGTCGCACGGCGGTAGTCCGATCGTAGCGCGACGACTTCCACCGTCCGTGCGCCGAGAGCGAGCAGGCGCGGGGAACAAGTGCGTAGGAGCCATCCCGCGTGTCGGCTCCGGAGGGCATGGAGCTCGGGCGCGGGCGAGCTCGCACGATGCACCGAGTCCGTCTCTCTCAATTCGCCCGCTGAGGGATCAGCACCGCGTCGACTCGCGCCGGGGTCTGGCGCGTGCCGGCGGGCGCGAGCGACCGCTCGCACCGCGGCCGGCAGACCGACGCCAAGGTTTCGCCGACTTCCGCCGGAGCGATGCCCTCGCTCACCTTGGAAGGTTCCGCGGAACGCCGCGCGAGATCGCTCATCGTCACGATGCCGTCGAGACGGCCCAGCGGGTCCGTGACGGGAACACGCCGGATCCGACTCTTGCGCATCATCGCCTCGACGTCGGCGACCGCGTCCTCGGACCGGCACGTCTGCACGTCGCGCGACATCACCTCGTCGACGCGGATCGCGTGCAGGGGACGGCCCTTCGTATAGGCGCCCATGCACGCGTCCCGGTCGGTGACGATTCCGACCACGCGATCCTCCGTATCGATCACCGGGACGACGCCGCAGTCGTGCTCCCACATGAGCTGCGCCGCTCGATTCAACGTGTCGTGCGGCGAGCACGTCTTCACGTCACGAACCATCACGTCCTTGACCTTCATCGCATCCGTTCCTCTCTCGCGAAACGCGCGGCGTCACCGAAAGGAGTCCACCTTCAGTTGGTTGTCCACCTTGGACACGCCGGGCGAGAACAGCGCGACGCTGTCGAGCGCCGCCTTCTCGGCCCAGGAGTCCACCGTGCCGGTGAGCTTCACGGTCGTGCCCGTGACCTCGATCCCGATCCGCCTCGCCTCGCGTTGCGCGCGACGAGCGAGCGCGCCTTGAATCGAGGCCTCGATCTGCTTCGCATCGACGCGCTTGGCGTTGACGACGATCATGTTCGTGACGCTGAGCACGCCCTTCAGCCGCTCGATCGCGCGCGCGGCGTCCTGACGCTGGAACGGGAACTCGACCTCGCCCTCCAGACGCACGCGGCCCTCGGACACCGTCGACTTGATCTTCGAGTCTTCGACGAACACGTCGCGCTCCAACGCGTGGCGCACGTCCTTCGCGAGCTCCGCGTCGGTGATCGGCCTACCGGCGTACCGGACTTCGATTTGGTCGACGACGTCGAGGACGCCGGCCACGCGATGGGCGGCGTCGCACGCCGCCATCTTCTTCGCGAGCCCGTCCGAATAGCCGGCGAGCGTCACGATGCCGTCCTTCACGCTCACCGCCAGGTTCGAATCGTCGACTCGCGGATCCCAGCGCAGCTCCTCGGTCACCGCTCGATCGAGCTCGGCGTCGGTCCTCTTCTTCGTGATTGTCTGCATGGCGCTCATGTTCATGTTCTCCCGGACGAGTAGACTTCGCCCTTCAGGCGTACTTCGGTTCAGCATTCCGCATCGCTGCGCGAACGCTGGAGCCCCTGCGCGTCTGCCGTTGCGGGACGGCGGGCGCTTGCGTGCGTCCCGAACCACTCGCTCGCGAGCCGCGCGACTTCCTCGAGCGCGCCGGCTTCCTCGAAGAGGTGCGTCGCGTTGTGCACGAGGATCAGGTCCTTCGGGCAGCGCAGCTGGGCCAGCGCGCGGCGGTTGAGGTCGACCACGAGCGTGTCCGCGCTGCCGACGATGAGCCGTGTCGGCGCCTGGACGTCGTGGAGCGCGGCGCCGGCGAGGTCGGGTCTTCCGCCGCGCGACACGATCGCGCGCACGAGCGCCGGTCGCGCGGCGGCGACGATCAGCGCGGACGCCGCGCCCGTGCTCGCGCCGAAGAGCCCCAGAGGAAGGTCGCACGTCGACGGCTCGCGACCCAGCCACACCGCCGCCGCGTCCAGCCGCTCCGCCAGGGCCGAGACGTCGAAGCGGAAGGTCCCGCCGGCGGCCTCGAGCGTTTCCTCGGAACGGGTGAGCAAGTCGAGCAGGAGCGTCGCGAACCCGGCGTCCTGAAGCGTGCGCGCGACCGCGCGGTTGCGCGGGCTCATGCGCCCGCTGCCCGAGCCGTGGGAGAAGAGCACGACGCCGCGCGACTGGGTCGGAACGGTCAAGTCGCCGTCGAGAACGACGCCCGCGGCGGAGACTTGCACCGCGCGCGTCAGCGGTGCGGGGATGGAAGCGGGACTCATGGCACAGGTCCTCGTGACGTGGATCGACTGGAGGCAGCCTAGGCACGCGCGGCAGCGCCGCGAATTCGCCACCATGCGCAGCCGTCCGGGTCCTACTGCGTACGCGCGGGCGCGGCCGTCAGGCTGGAAGTCGAGCCGCGGGATTCGGCACCACGAGCACGGGACAGTGCGCCGCGCGGACCACGCCCAATGCGACGCGGCCGAGCACGGCCGCCAGTCCACCGGTCCCGCGCGTTCCGAGCACTACGAGGTCCGCGGCTCGCGATCGCTCGACGGTGTGCGACGCGCGATCTCCTCGGCGCACCTCGCGCGACGGCATCGAACGTATGACGTGCGCCGATGGGGGGCGATGAGTGTCGGACGGACACCCGAGAGCGTTGCGGCACCGCGTTGCGTCGATTGGCGGGGAACGGGGGCCAGCGCTACCCTCACTCGCATCCTCTTCACGAATGGGTCATCCCGGCCAGGACACGATCGAGCTGCAGCTGCGCGCCGCGATCGACAGCGCGCCGTCCGGAATCCTCATGACGGACGCGGACGGGCGCATCGTGCTCGTCAATCGACAGCTCGAATCAACGTTCGGCTATGCGCGTGAGGAGTTGCTCGGCAAGCCGGTCGAAGTGCTCATCCCCGAGCGCCTTCGCGGCGCTCACCCCGCGAAGAGGAAGGACTTCCTCGCGAACCCGCGGGTGCGCGCCATGGGCATGGGGCGCGATCTCTTCGGCGTGCGCAAGGACGGCACCGAGGTTCCCGTCGAGATCGGGTTGACGCCTGTCGCGACCGCGCAGGGCATGTCGGTGCTCGCGACCGTCATCGACGTGACGGCGCGCAAGCACGCGGAAGAGCGCTTCCGCATCGCCGTCGAGTCGTCTCCGAACGGCATGCTGATGATCGACCGCGAGGGTCGGATCGTCCTCGTGAACCACGAGATCGAGCGCATGTTCGGCTACTCGCGGGAGGAGCTGCTCGGACAGTCGATCGAGATGCTCGTCCCCGAGCCGTCGCGCGACGTCCATCCCACGCACCGCGAGGCCTTCTATGCCAGCCCCGGTCGCCGCGCGATGGGCACCGGCCGCGACCTCTTCGGTCTCCGCAAGGATGGAACGGCGATCCCGCTCGAGATCGGCCTGAATCCGATCGAGACCGACGAAGGCCTGCTGGTCTTGGGGTCGGTGGTCGACATCAGCGGGCGCAAGACCGCCGAGAACGAGCGCCGGCGCCTCGAGGATCAGCTGCGTCAAGCGCAGAAGATGGAAGCGATCGGCCGCCTCGCGAGCGGCATCGCGCACGACTTCAACAACCTCCTCATGGGCATCATCGGCTGCGGCGGCCTGATCAAGCGCTCGCTCGCGATCGATCATCCCGTGCACGCGCTGGTCGACGATCTGTGCGACTCCGCGAAGCGCGGCGCGTCCCTGACGCGCGATCTGCTCGACTTCAGCCGGAAGAACAAGCCGACGGGCCTCGTGCCGAGCCAGCTCAACTCGGTGGTCATGGTCGCCGAGCGCATGCTTCGCCAAGTGATCGGCGAGAACATCGCTCTCGAGATCGAGCTGTGCCCGTCCGGCGGGCCGATCCTCGGCAACCCGACGCACCTCGAGCACGTGATCGTCAACCTGATCGTCAACGCGCGCGATGCGATGCCGGATGGCGGGAGATTGCGCATCGCCACGCGCGACGTCGAGCTGACCGAGCCGCTCGTGACGCGCGGCCGCACGCTGCCCGCCGGCTCCTACGTCGTTCTCGAGGTGGAGGACTCGGGCACGGGCATGGACCTCTCGACGCAAGAGCGCGCGTTCGAGCCGTTCTTCACGACGAAGGACGAAGGCCA
>CAZQHA010000183.1:0-8674 GCA_964592795.1 uncultured Planctomycetaceae bacterium
CACCACATGACGCCGGTCTCGGCCGAGTCCGCGGCGTAGTAGAGCCGCAGCCGGATGATGTACTCGCGCCCCGCGTGCAGGCGGAAACGGATGTACGCATTGCGGTCGTAGCCGCTGTCGTCGTCGCCCGTCAGGTAGACGTCGCCCTTCTTGCTGTCGCGCTCGAAGAGCACCATCACCGTGTCCGAGAGCCCGAACGTGCGCATCTCGTAGTAACGGGTCACTTTCGGACGGAGGATGAAGTTCCGCTGCTGGCCTGGGCCGATCGTGAGCTTCGTGGCGGCGAGGAGCGTCAGCTCGTCCACGTTCTTGTTCGCGACTTGGGGATAGAACGACTTGACCCACGTCTTGTCGCGCTGGGAGATCCCCCCGGAGGGATGGATCCCCGACAGTCGGTACTCCGGCGGTGAGATCACGAGACCGGGCTCGAACGGATAGTGCATCACCGAATCCGGATCCCAATTCGAGCCTTGGATCTGATCCGGCCGGATCTTGCGCAGGATGTTGTGGTACGTCGTTTCGCGCGACCAATTGTTCGGCGGCGCCGCGAGCGCGCGGTAAACGGCCTCTTCGTCCCACACGATCCCCGCGTTTGGATTCTGGTGCTCGTGCGGGAACCCCATCGTGTGGCCGATCTCGTGACACGCGACGTCGACGCCGTACGAGCCATTCGAGATCTGATCGGTCGGATCGAGGTTCATCGTCCGATCGTCCGCGCCCTGGTTCAGGATCTCACGGCCGACGTAGCTCCAGTGCCCGTCGCCCGCGAGGAAACCGATACGGACCTGAGCGTTGGCGCGATCGGTCGTCTCCTCGAACCGCAGCCCGATCCCGACGTCCTCCCACGTCTTGAACGCGCGACGCACCTGGCTGCGAAGCGCGTCGTCGCCGGACCAGGGCTTGAACTGACCCGATCTCTCGAAGAATCCGTACCGGAGCACGGAGCCGTTCACCCACTTCTGTCCATTCGTGAGGATGAGCCGCGCGCGTTCGCCGGAAACGTTCGGGCCGAACACACGCGGCGGACCTTCGCGGATCTCGCAGCGGCGGAGTGTGCGCGTGTCGGCGGAAGCCGGTGCTGCGCGCAGTTCGGTGCGAATCAGCCTCGGCGCGGAAGCAGGACGCGGACGCTTGATCGTCTTGGCCATTTGAGTTCTCCGAGTTGGGATGTCGTGATGGATTCGGAGAGCTGGCGCGCGCCGTTCATGCGCGGAATGCCCGTTCGAACGACGGATCCGCGATGCGATGACTGCGCCGTGCGAGCGGCGGCATCGTGTGCGAGCAAAGTCTCTCCGCGCGGTAGGCTAGCGAGAAGCGCGCGACGAGGCGAGAGCTGGAGTACGCGCACGCACTGTGCGGGAAGTTCCGCAGCGATTGCCGTCGCGCCGTTCAGCGCCGTCGGTTCAATCGCCGGTAGTACGCGTCGATGAACTCTCGGTACGCCGATGGAAAGTCCGCGCCGCCCTCTGCGCGGAACACATCGCGGGCGTAGACCGGTAGATCGCCCCAGCGATCGACGGCGCCGGAAGGGCTCGAAGCGCCGCTCGAGCTCGCGGGAGACCCGTCCGCGCGCGTGTTCTGCGCGGGCGCTTCGGATTTTCCCGGACTCGACGGTACGTCGCCGGACGACGGGTGCGCCGGGGTCGTTCGTTCCTTGGTTCGTTCGGTCGGCGTCGACTCCCGCTGCGCGCCGTCTTCGCCGTTCTTCAAGCGCTCGCTCGCCGAGCTCGCGCCTCCGTCGTTCGATGCTCCGCTCTTCGCACTCGTTTTCTTGTCTGACGGACCGTCAGACGAATCGGTGGGCATTCACAACCCACCGCTGGATTTTCATGTGCCGCCAGGTGGATGCGGATGGTGAGCGAGCTCGAGGAGGCGATCGATATCGTCGACGACTCGCTGCGCAGATGCGTGACCGCGCGCGAGGAGCGATCCCACTCCGTCGGCTTCCGGCGCTCGGGCGGCGCCCGCCGCGTTCGAGAGCAAACGATCGGTCTCGCGCATCCGCAGCTCGATCTCCGCGAGCAGCTTGCGCATCGCGACGTGCGGATCCTCTTCCGGCTTCGTGGGCAGCTCTAGGCGCGTCGAGGTCGCGGACGGCGCGCTCGTCGAGGCGGGACACGGCACGGCGCTGCCCGTGAGCAGGACACACGCGATCCATGACGTGAGCACGCGACCTCGGAGCATGCGAGCCACCTCGGCGCGGCCATCGTATCCCCCGGGTCCTCGCCGAAACCATGCATGTCTTCTGCAAGCGGCGGATCACCCCTTGACGGCCGCGTGCGGCGCCGTACTTTGCTATACAAAGTACTTGGCGCCACGCGATCTCACGCGTCTGCGCCCCCACAGGAGAAGGCATGGAGCTCGAGATCCGAGGTGTGTCGAAGGCCTATTCCAACGGCGTTCAGGCGCTGAAGGACGTGACGCTCACGATTCCGGTCGGCATGTACGGCCTGCTCGGCCCGAATGGCGCGGGCAAGTCGACGCTGATGCGCATCGTGGCGACGCTCCAGGAGCCGGACGCAGGCCGGATCCGTCTCGGCGCGATCGACGTGGTGAACCAGAAGGCCGAGGTGCGCCGGACGCTCGGCTATCTGCCGCAAGAGTTCGGTCTCTATCCCAAGTCGAGCGCCGAGAGCCTGCTCGGCCATTTCGCCTTGTTGAAGGGCATCGCCGACAGGCGTGCACGCAAGGAGGTCGTCGAGACGCTGCTCCGGCAGACGAACCTCTGGGACGTTCGCAAGCAGAAGCTCGGCGGTTACTCGGGCGGAATGAAGCAGCGCTTCGGCGTCGCGGTCGCGTTGCTCGGCAATCCGCGCCTGATGATCGTCGACGAGCCCACGGCCGGTCTCGATCCGGCGGAGCGCGTGCGGTTCCTGAACCTGCTCAGCGAGCTCGGAGAGAACAGCGTCGTCCTCCTCTCCACCCACATCGTCGAGGACGTGAGCGAGCTGTGCACCCGGATGGCGATCATCGATCGCGGCGAGATCCTGCTCGAGGCCGAGCCGCTGCGATCCGTCGAGGAGCTGCGCGGGAAGATCTGGCGGCGCGTGATCTCGAAGAGCGAGCTCGCGGCCGTGGAGCGCGAGCACGCCGTGATCTCGACGACGCTCTTCGCGGGCCGGACCGTCGTGCGCGTCTACGGCGAGGTCTCGCCCGGCTCGACCTTCGACGCCGCGGAGCCCGACGTTCAGGATGTCTACTTCTGCGCGCTGGCGGGACACATCGGCCGGCGCCGCGAGAGGCTCGAGCGCGCGGTGCGCGCATGAAGCTCCGCGAGATCTTCCGCTTCGAGCTCGCCTACCAGCTGCGCCGTCCCTGGCCGTGGCTCTTGTTCGCCGTCTTGCTGGTGATCTCCTTCCTCCTGGGCAAGGACACGTCGCTCGAAGACGCGCTGTTCGAGCAGTTCTTCGCCAACTCGTCGTTCGCCGTCGCGCGCACGACCGTCATCGGCACGTTGTTCTGGCTCCTGGCAGCGGCGGCGATCGCCGGTGACGCCGGGTCGCGCGATGTGGCGTCGGGGATGCATCCGCTGACGTACACGCTGCCCGTCCGCAGAGTCGACTACCTCGGCGGACGATTCCTCGCCGCGTTCGTCCTCAATGCTTCGATCCTGCTCGCCGTCCAAGCGGGATGCCTGATCGCCGTCTACTCGCCCGGCGTCGACGCGCAGGTGATCGGTCCGTTCCGGATCGCCGTGTACCTCACGGCGTACGCGTTCATCTCGTTGCCGAACGCCTTCATCGGAACCGCGCTCCAGTTCGCGCTCGCGCTGCGGAGCGGACGGGCCATGACGGGCTACTTCGGGAGCGTGCTGCTCGTCTTCATGGGCTTCTTCGTCGCCACGATCCTGAACTTCGTCGTCCTGCGCGGGCTGGGGACTCTGCTGGATCCCGTCGGCATCTACTTCATCGTCGAAGACCTGGCGCACGACTGGACGACGATCGAGAAGAGCTGGCGCCTGCTCGCGCTCGAGGGAACGCTCCTCCAGAACCGATCGCTGTGGGTCGGCATCGGCACGGCGATCCTCGCGGTCACGTACCTGCGATTCCGCTTCGCGCACCGCACCGAGCGCAGTCGATGGTGGCGTCGAGCTCGGCGCGCGAGCGCGCACGCTCCGGCGCCGGTGCGCAACGGCGTCGCCACGCGAGCGTCGATCCTCGTCCCGGAGGTCGCGCGCTCCTTCGGCTTCGCGATCCAAGCACGCCAGTCTCTCGCGATCGCGTGGGCCTCGTTCCGCACGGTCGCGCGCAGCTGGGCCGGTCTATTCCTGCTCGTGGCCGTCCCGCTCGTCACCGTGCTCGTCGTGCTCGATCAGCTGCACACGATGGGCACGCCGCTCGTGGCCAAGACGGCGATCGTGCTCCGACAGTTGACGGGCGGGCTCTCCGCGGACCTGGCGGCGGAGCCGGGCCGTTGGTTGATCGTCCCGCTCTTCCTCGTGTTCTTCGCCGGCGAGCTGATCTGGCGCGAGCGCGACGCCGGTCTCGGCGAGATCACCGACGCGATGCCCGGATCCGAATGGACACCGCTCATCGGCAAGCTCTCGGGGCTGGCGCTGCTGCTCGTCGTGTTCATGGCGCTCCTGACGGCCGCGGGAATGCTCGCGCAGGTGATCTCGGGTCATCGCGAGTTCGAGATCGGGCTCTACGTGAAGACCTTGTTCGGTCTCCAGCTCGTCGAGTACCTCCTCTTCGCCGTGCTCGCGTTCGTCGTGCACGTGATCGTCGATCAGCGCTACGTCGGCCACCTCGTCGCGATCCTCGCGTTCGCGTGGGTCGCCGTGCTCGCGTCGCTCTTCGGGTTCGAGCACAACCTGCTCGTGTACGGTCACGGTCCAGGATGGTCGTACACGGAGATGCGCGGGTTCGGACCGTTCCTCGGTCCGTGGGCGTGGTTCAAGCTCTACTGGGCCGCGTGGGCGCTCTTGCTCGCGGTGCTCGCGAGGATCTTCTGGGTGCGCGGCAAGGAGACGCGCTTGCGCCCGCGGCTCAGCGAGGCGTGCCCCCGGTTCACGCGCGCGACGGCGGCGATCGCCGCGGTGGCGACTGCGCTGATCCTCGGCCTGGGCGGATTCATCTTCTACAACACGAACGTTCTCAATGAGTACGCCTCGAGCGCAGACGGCAGCGCGCGGAGCGCCGAGTACGAGCGACGCTACGGCGAGTACGCACACGTGCCTCAGCCGGCGCTCGAGCGCGCGAGCTTGCACGTCGATTTCCATCCCGCGCGGGACGCGGTGGAGGCCCGCGGCGCCTACGGGCTGGTGAACGACACCTCGTCACCGATCGATTCGATCCACGTGACCACGGCGGTCGGAGTCGAGACGCGCGCGATCACGTTCGACCGGCCGAGCTCGATCAAGCTCGACGATGCGGAGCACGGCTACCGGATCTACGCGCTCGAGAAGCCGCTCGAGCCCGGCGACGCGCTGCAGCTCTCCTTCGAAGTGCGCGTCGAGCCGCGCGGCTTCACGAACGGCGGCGTCCGCAGAACGCTGACGGCGAACGGCAGCTCGTTCAACGGCCAGGCGTGGTTCCCCTTCGTGGGCTACCAACGCGATCGAGAGCTGACGAGCTCCGCGGATCGAAGAGCGCACGGGCTCGCCGAGCGACCGGTGCTCGCGTCGCTCTACGACGTGGAGGGCCGCGAGCCCGCGATGCGCGGCGGTAGGATCGCGTTCGAAGCGATCGTCGGAACGGACGCGGACCAAGTCGCGGTCGCGCCGGGAGCGCTGCGCCGCACGTGGACCGAGAACGGCCGCAGCTACTTCCACTACTCGACGGACGGACCGATCGGCGAGGAATGGGGCTTCTTCTCGGCAACGTATGCGCTGCGCGAGGACCGGTGGCGCGATGTGGACATTCGGATCCTCCACCATCCCGAGCACACGGCCCACGTCGATCGCGTCTTGCGGAGCGTGCGCGCCTCCCTCGAGTACTACTCCGAGCAGTTCGGTCCCTACCCGTACGGCCACCTCACGGTCGTCGAGCAAGCCGGCGCACCCGGCACGGGAGCGCACGCCGATCCCAGCATCGTCTCGCACGGCGAGGGAGTGGCGTACTGGATGCCGCACGATGCTCCAGGAAGCCTCGACGTCCCGTACTTCGTGTTCGCGCACGAGATGGCGCACCAATGGACGCTGCCCTACGCGCTCGTCGAGGGCCTGCCGTTCCTCGCGGAAGGGATCGCGAACTACTTCGCGATCCAGCTCGTGAAGGAGACGCTCGGAGAGGAATCGTTCCGGCGGCTCATGAGCTTCATGCGACAGCCGTTTCCATACCGGCCGATCCGCCGCGGCGAGCCGTTGCTCCAAGCGCTCGATCCATACCTCGCGCGGCGCAAGGGTCCGTACGCGATGCTCGCCTTGAGCGAGTACATCGGCGCCGACCGAGTGAACGGCGCGCTGAAGCGCCTGATCGAGAAGCACGACGCCGCCGGTGCTCCGCTCGCGACGACGCTCGATCTCTACCGCGAGCTGCAAGCGATCACGCCGGAGTCGCACCGCTACCTGCTGCACGATCTGTTCGAGGTGAACGCGTTCTGGATGCTGCGGACGGAGCGCGCCGCCGCGAAGCCGAACGAGGACGGCACTTGGCAGGTGACGCTCGACCTGCGCGCGCGCAAGGTGGTGTTCGACGTCGCAGGCGCAGAGACCGAGATGCCGATGGACGAGAGGGTGCCGATCGGCGTGTTCGGCCGTGCCGAGCTGGGCGCGGGAGAGCTCAGCGCGCCGCTCCATCTCGAGATGCATCGCATCCGCTCGGGCGCGCAGACGATCACGGTGACGGTGGCGCAGAAGCCGGAGCTCGCCGGCATCGATCCGCATCACCTGCTCGACTGGGAGGAGCGCGAGGACGACGACAACGTCGCAGCGGTGGAGCTCGAGTGAACCGTCACTTCCCGAGAGCGCCTTCGAGCGTCAGCACGTTGATCGCCGTGCAGTAGATCGGTCCGCCGGCGTAGTTCCACCGGTCGCCGATCGTCCACCCGCCGTGCGAGCACGACCCCTCGGTGCGGTCTTGCACCTTCATCGAGCACTCGAGCACGGCCTTCTTCCAGGGCCCCCAGTACTTGGCGTTCTTCCGCGTGCTCTCGGGTCCGTCGTAGAGACTCAACGCGAGCGATCCGTAGTACCAATAGTAATAGTCCGCGGGCGAAGGCTGCGTCGTGTCGAGCTGGATCAGCGGCATGTCCTTGACGATGCGCTGTGCCGCCTGCTCGAAGAACGGATCCCGGCGATCGTTCTCCACGAGGATGCGGATGCACATCGCGACCGCCGACATCGACGTCGGGTGATAGACGAATCCGGCGTCGTTCGGTCCCGTGAGATTCGCGCCGGCTTGGCTCGGCTGGATGTAGCCGACGAGGCCGCCGCCATCGTCCGGCGTGACCCATTCGCAGAACGCGACCGCGCCTTCCATCGCCGGCTTCGGAACGTTGAGTCCGTTGCTCTTCGCGGACTCGAGCGCGCGAATCGCCCAACCGGTCACGGACGTGTCCGAGTCGTGAAGCTCCTGGAGGTACTCCTCTTTCGTCTTGTACTCGCTGCGCAGTCCCTCGACTTCGACGCGCGATGCGTAACGCCATCCCCAGAGTCCCTTGCCCGAGGGATTGGGCCGCTGCGCGTCCAGTAGAAACTCGATGCTCTTCTGCGCTGGAAGCTTCCAAGTGCCGCTCTTCTTGAGGCCGTACGCTTCCGCGAGCGCGAGCGCGCAGAGCGCCTCGTTGTACATGAACGCGCGCTCCTTCCCGAACGAGCCGTCGTCGCGCTGCCGCTTCACGAGCCACTGCAGCCCGTTCTTCACCACGTCCGCGACGTGGTGACGCTGAGTCGTCGTCGTGTCGACGAGGTCCTGCTTCGACTCGTCGCCGTATCCGGCGCGGAGGAAGCACAATAAGGCCAGCGCCGTCAGGCCCTCGTCGTAGTGCTCGTCGTACTTGAACTGCGCGTCGAAGCACTTCTTGTCGGGCTTGCAACGCTGCGCGAGCGTCGCCGCGCCCCACGACCCGTCCGGGTTCTGGTGTCGGATCAGCCAGCGCAGACCGTCGAGGATGGCCTTTTCGTGATCCTTCTCGGGCTCGACGAGCGCTGCGCTCGTGCGCGGTGAAACGGCGGCGAAGCTCGACGGCGCGGAATGAGCCGTGAGCACCGCAATGAAAGGGATCGCGAGAGTGAAGCGTCGCATCGAGCCCGTCCTTCGACGACGGACACGATCCTATGCTGCGATCCCGCGTCAGCCTATTGGCTCGGAGCGGCCTCGCCCCCCGGATTCGAGTCCGGGCCCGACGGCGGTGGATCGGATCGGGGAACCTCGACCAGAGCGCCGAGCTCCTCGATCGACGCGGTGACGTCCCACCGTCCCGTCGTCGTCCAGCCGTACGTGCCGAGCAGTGCTCGGTACCGCTCGCGGACTTCGCCGTACTGCCCGGATTCGAGCAGCCTCTCTCGCACGACCCCGCGAGTGACTTCTCGGTACGCGCCGCGCGCCAGTGCCTCGAACGTCATCCAAGGAAGCACGACGACCAGGAGAATCGCCGCGAGCGCGCGGCGACGCACTCGTCGCCAACGCGCCTTGCGCTGCGCGAGCGCACCGCTCCTGAGCTCCTCGAGCGTCGTCTTGGCGCGAGCGCGCGACGGGTGGATCGCGATCACCTCCTCGTACGCCTTGCACGC
>CAZQHA010000184.1:0-8673 GCA_964592795.1 uncultured Planctomycetaceae bacterium
CGTACGGAGACGCCGACGATCACCCAGTCGGAGTGATTGTGTCTGCACACCTTCGGCATCTCGATTACCGCGTTCCGCTTCGGCGGTCGAGGCGCAGGCGAAGTTACTTTCGCCCTCGATGCATTCGTTCGTTCTGTTCAGTGTGAGCCTCCTGTTCCCCGGTGCCGCCGAGGCGTTCCATCCGTGCGGCCGGCCGCAATTCGAGGGACAGTACTTCGGCGCGAGCGCGGGTCCCGTCGGTCAGGTCTACGATCCCATCGCCGCGGGAGATCTCGATGGCGACGGAGACGACGACGTCGTCACCGCGAACGGCGTGGCGGGCACCGTCTCGATCCTCGTGAACCGCGGCGGTGCGGGCTTCGAACGACCGGTCGAATCCCCGACGGGCACGAGTCCGACGGCCGTCGCGCTCGGCGACATCGACGGCGACGGCGACGTGGACATCGTCCTCGCGAGCTACTCGCAGCACTCGATCTCGGTGATGCGCAATCACGGCGACGGCAGCTTCGCGCCGGCTCCGTCCGACCCGACGGGTACGAATCCGCTCCGAATGGAGATCGGCGATCTCGACGGCGATGGCGACTTGGACGTCGTGACGACCCACGCCGCCGCCGATTCGGTGTGCGTGCTCTTGAACGGCGGCGACGGCAGCTTCGCGCCGCCGCTCCAATTCCGCACCACGGATTCACCCTCGGCGGTCGCGATCGACGACCTCGATGGGGACGCCGACCCCGATCTCGCGGTGGTGTCGCGTAACGGTGTCGCCGTGCACCTCAACGACGGCGCTGCCGATTTCACGCGGTTCAACCTGCATCCGCTCTCGCTGACTGCCCTGACGGCCATTCTCGTCACGAGCGGTGATTTCGACCGCGACGGGGACAACGACATCGCCATCGCCTGGTCACAGCGCCTGGCTTGGATGCAGAACGACGGCCAGGGGGGCTTCGCGCTGCAGCCGCCCTACGTCGTCGACACGACGTCCCCGCTCTACGCGTCGACGATCGCGCTCTCGTCCCTCGACGTCGATGGAGACGGCGACGAGGACGTCGTCTCCATGAGCTCGAACGAGATCACGAACCAAGCGATCGGCGGCCGGATCTCGGTCGTGCTGAACGAGGGCCGCACGCACGTGTTCGTGCAGTCGCTGATCGCGGCCCTCGGCGCGTTCACTCCGGTCGACGACGTGAATGGCGACGGGCGAGTCGACCTCGCTTTCGGAGCGGGAGGCGTCGTCGTCCTCGTCTTCAATCGCGGCGGTGGGAAGTTCTCGGCACAAGAGGACTACTCCGCCGGCACGTTCCGGCCGCGCTCGATCGCGACCGCCGATCTCGATCACGACGGCGACGTCGACGTCGCCGTCGCTGGACAGAACCGCGGCGCGTCCGTCCTCTGGAACGACGGGAACGGCGCGTTTCCCATCGCTGCGGAATACCTGACCGGCGCGGGAACGTGGCACCTCGCGCTCGGCGACATCGATCGGGACGAGGACGTGGACCTGGTCGTCGTCGACCGGAGCACGTCCACGTTGATCCTGTTCGAGAACTCCGGCCACGGCCGTTTTCTTTCGCCGGCGATGCTCCCGACCGCGCCGGGTCCTTCGTTCGTCGCGATCGCCGATCTCGACGGGGACGGCGACGACGATCTCGCGGTCACCAGCTCGGCGAGCACGCTCGCCGTCCATCGCAACGCGGGGGACGGCACCTTCGGACCGAGCGAGCCCGCGGGCGACTCCGGAGGAACGGAGTCCCTCGCGATCGCCGATCTCGACGGGGACGGCGACCTGGATGTCGCGGCTTCGCGCACCGACGAGGTGATCGTGCTCGTAAACGACGGGGACGGCACGTTCGCGCCGGAGGTCACGATCACCCTGCTGAATGCGAGGTTCGTCACCTCGGGCGATCTCGATCGCGACGGCGACGTGGACCTCGTCGTGACGAAGTTCTGGAACGACACGATTTCGGTGCTCATGAACGACGGCGGCGCACAGTTCGGTGCGCCGACGACCTATGCGGCCAAGAAATGGCCGACGTGGACCGCGCTCGGCGACCTGGATTCGGACGGCGACCTCGACATGGCGACCGGTTATCCGGAGCTCACGGCGAGCAACTACAGCATTTGGATCGAAGTGAGGCTCAACGCCGGCGACGGCAGCTTCGCGCCGCCGATCGTCTTGAGCTCCAGCCTCAATCCCAGCGCGGTCGCGATCGCGGATGTCGACGGCGACGGCAAGAGCGACATCGTCGCCGCGAGCTTCTCACAGCACCTGATCTCGGTGCACGCGAATGGGATGATCTGCGCCGACGGGAAGCGGGCGGACGCGCCTCTGGCGAAGTGACGGGCGTCAACGCGCGATCGTCCCCGCCGCGAAGCGCATCGGCAGGTCGACGAGACACGACTTCTGCGTACCGCGGGCGGCCAAGCACAGCGTGAACCGCAACGTCGCTGCCGGATCGTCCGCGCCTGGCGGCACGATCTCCGCGCGGCTCTCGCGCAGGTTGGTCCACTCGAGCTTGGTCTTCATCGCGCTCGCAGGACGGCCCGCGAGCGTCGTGAATACCAAGTGATCGAACGCGATGTCGAGTGCGAGCGCCTCTTCGAGCGGAGGCTCACTCTCCGGCTCGCCCTTCTGCGAAGGCATCGAAGGCACGCCGCGCGCACGGAACGCGACGAGATAGGATCCCGGCTCGAGCTCGGGCTCGAGCACGACCTCGCTCGTCGTGAAGAATCCCAGGGCCACGGGACCCGATTCGAGCGAGAGCTTCTCCAGCGACGCGAGATCGGACGCCGGCAGCTCCTTCACCGGCGTGAACACCGCGAAGCGATGTCCCTCGATCACCGCGTAGCCTTGCGGCGCGGCGGGATCGGTGCGGCTCTCCCAGCGCTCGACCGCGACGCACGCCTCCGGTGCGTACGCGATCATGCCGTTCGCGTCGCGCGGTCGGATGTTTGCCGTCAGCTCGGACTCGAGCACCGCGCTCGCCGTGTCGAGCCCCGGCCGCGTGCTGGCCGCGCAGCGGAACCCGAGCGCATCGGTCGACTGATCGGGATCGGCGGCCCGCCGCACGCTGCCGCGCGCCATGATCTGGCTCGTCTGGAACGATCCGCCGACGACGACGCGCTGCGCCTCGTTGAAGTCGGCGAGCGCGTTGACCGTGCGCTTCTTGTCGCCGTAGCCGAACTCGAGCACGCGCCGCTCGTAGCCGGGGAAAGGCACGTATCGGCTCGAGGTCCATTCCCACACGTTGCCGGCGAGATCGAAGACGCCGTTCTTGCTCGCGCCGGCCGGGAAGCTCGCGACCTCGAAGAGCGTGCCCTTCTTCTTCAAGTGGCTCGTCGCCGCGTACTTCTCGTTGTCCCAGTCGTTGCCCCACGGGAACGCGCGCGTCGTCTCTCCGCGCACGGCGCGCTGGTGCTCGAGCTCGGTCGGCAATCGCAATCCGGCCCAGCGCGCGTACGCGCTCGCCTCGTCGAAGTCCACGAAGACGACGGGCTTCTTCTCATCGCCCGCGGGGATCGACCAGCTCGACGTGCGCCAGTTCTCGCGCCACCACGCTCGCCGGTCGAACGTCGCGGTCCGGACCTGCTCGTCCTGCTTGTAGAATCCGGCGACCGCGTCGCGGATCGCCGCTTCGCCCCAGTGCTCGGGCGGCCGCGCGCCGCTCGCCTGGACGTACACGAGGTACTGCTCGTTCGTGACCTCGGTGACCATCAACGCGAAGCTCTCGACGACGCGCTCGTGCCGCGGCGTCTCGGCCGAGATCGACCCGGCGTAGTTCTGCGCGTTCGGCTCGTTCTCGAGCAGTCGCACGAGCTCGCGCGGCTCGATGCCGATCTGCGTGCGCCCGCCGGGGATCGACACGAGCCCGGGAGGCGGCGCGCCGGGTTGGCCGACCCCGGTGAAGACGCAGACCAGCGCCAGCACGCCGAGCATCGTCAGCTCTCCACGCTGAGCCCCGCCGCCTTGAGGTCGTCGAGCGGAGCCTTCATCCACTGCTCGCCGTGCACTTCGAGCAGCTTCAGCCATTCGTCGAGCACGTCGGGATCGAACGCGCGGCCGCGCTGCGCCGCGAAGAACTCGAGCGTCTTCGGGAGCTCCCACACTTCCTTGTAGGAGCGCTTCGTCGAGAGGCTGTCGAACACCTCGACGACGCCCAGGATGCGACCCGACAGCGAGATCTCGTCGTGGCGCATCCGGCGCGGATAGCCCGTGCCGTCGTACTTCTCGTGGTGCTCCGCGACGATCTTGCACACTTCCTTGAGCGTCGCGTGGTGCCCGAGCTTCTGCGCGCCGAGCGCGGGGTGCTTCTGCACCTCCTTGTACTCGGCGGCGGTCAGCGGGCCCTTCTTCGTCAGGAACGTCAGGTCGTCGAGGTAGATCTTGCCGTAGTCGTGCGCGATCGCGGCCAGCTCGAGCCGTTCCGTGCGCGCGCGGTCGAGCCCGACCCTCTCGGCTAGGATGCGCGAGTACTTGCGCGTGCGCTCGCCGTGCCCGGCGGTGTACGGATCGATGCGCTCGATGGTGTTCGCGACCATTCCCGACAGGATGTCCACGAGGTCCGTGAACTGGAGCGCGGGCTCCGCGATCTGACGCTCGCGCAGCGCGCGGTGGATGTAGGTCGCGAGCAGGATCGGGTCGACGGGCTTTTTCAGGTAATCGAGCGCGCCGGCCTTGATCGCCGACACCGCGCTCTCGAGCTCGGGGTAGCCGGTCATCAAGACGACGACCGCGGAGGGCTGCAGGTCGCGCGCCGCCGCGAGCACGAGCGTGCCCTCCGCGAAGCCGTCGAATTGGACGTCCGTGACGATCGCGTCGAACTGGATCGACTTCAGCAGCTGGATGGCGGCGTCGGGCGAGCGCGCGAGGCTCGTGTCGAACCCTTGGTGCTCGAGCACGGCGCCGATCAAGTCGATCGTGCGCGGGTCGTCGTCGACGAGGAGGACCGAGGGACGTCGTTCGATCATGAGCGACCGTGCTACCATCCGCGGCCGTGATGCCCAAGGGAGATTCCGTCTTCGCCGTCGGCGACGACGCGCGCGGGAAACGGCTCGACCAGGTCCTCCTCGGCCTCGTGCACGGCGAGTCGCGCACGCGCCTGCAGGCCTGGATCAAGGAAGGGCGCGTGCGCCTCGCGGGCAAGGTCGTCACCAAGCCCGGCCTCATATTAATGGAGGGCGGCGAGCTCGTGCTCGACCGCACCGGCACGCGCGCCGAGCTCGAAGCCGCGGAGGCGCTCGACGTGCCGGTCGTGTACGCCGACGAGCACCTGATCGCGGTCGACAAGCCGGCCGGCCTCTTGACGCACCGCAATCGAGGGGGCGGCGAAGCGTCGGTCGCCGATTGGGCCGAGGCGCGGTTCGGCCCGCTGCCGTCGATCCACGGCGCGGATCGACCCGGTGTCGCGCACCGATTGGATCGCGAGACGAGCGGCCTCTTGCTGCTCGGCCGCAGCGAGGAAGCGCTCGAGCGCCTGAAGGAAGCGTTCCAAGCGCGCGCGGTGAAGAAGACCTACCTCGCGATCGTGCACGGCCGGCCGCGCTTCGCGACGCAGTGGATCGAGACGCCGCTCGGACGCGATTCGCGCGCGCGCGATCGCATCAGCATCGTCGTCGAAGGCGAGGGACGTGCGGCGTCGACGTACTTCGAGGTGCGCGAGCGCTTCGACGGCTTCGCGCTGCTCGCCGTGCTGCCGAAGACCGGCCGCACGCACCAAGTGCGCGTGCACTTGTCTTCGATCGGCCTGCCGATCTTGGGGGAGAAGCTCTACCTGCCGCGCAAAGGCGGACCGTGGAAGCTCCCCGCCGGCGCGCCGCCGATCGCGCGGCAAGCGCTGCACGCGGCGGAGCTCGAGCTCGCGCACCCGATCACCGGCGAACCGCTCTCGCTCTCCGCGCCGATGCCGAGCGACATGAGCGATTGGCTCGCGTGGCTGCGCGCTACTTCGGGAGCTTGATCCTCACGGTGACCTGGTCCTCGCCCGCGACGACGAAGTCGGCGCCGTGCGACTCGAGCTCGCGATCGCGCGGCATTGCGCGGTAGCGACCCGGCGGCAGCGGGCCGATGACGGCGCCTTTGGTGTTCGTGCCCGCTCGCGACGATGGCGATCGGGCTCGCGACCACAGCGACGTGAACTCGATCCCGCGCTCGTCGCGCACGACGATCGGCATCGGACGCGGACCGTCGGGACCCTCGACGACGATGTCCGCGAACGTCGCCGGCCGCAGCTCGAGCGTCACGACGTCGAGCTCACCCGCTCGCGCGCGCACGGGGCCCGTCACGGCGCTCGCGAACGAGTCCTTGCGCGCGAAGAGCAGCACGGGCCGCGGCGGCAGACCGCCGAGGCGCACGCGCCCCGCGGCGTCGGTCGTGCTGTCGTTGCGCTCGATCCGCTTGCCGGTTTCGTAGAACGCGAACACCTCCGCGGCGGCGATCGACTCCCCGCCGGGCCCGCTCACGAGGGCCTCGATGCGCGCGGCGAGCTCGAGGCGCAGCACGACGTCGTCGCGCGTCGAGCTCTCCTCGATCCGGATCTCGTCGGAAGTCACCGGTCCGTACCGCGGTCCGGCGTCGTCCCCGACGAAGAAGCGGTCTTGCGCGCTCACCGTGTAGTCGCCCGGCAGCAAGCCGTCGAACGCGAACGCTCCGCGCTCGTCCGTCGACGACCAACCGAAGTTCGTCTGCAAGACCTTCGACGCGAGCGGGCGCGGCGCGCTCGCACGGAGCTGCACTTGGAACTCGCGCACGGGATCGCCTTCGGGCGAGAGCACGCGGCCGGAGATCCGCCCCGAGGGCAGATCGAAGTCGATCGTGTGGTCGGTGCCCTCGGGGATCGTCTCCTGCCGCTGCGCCGACGTGCCGCGCGAGCCGGAGCCGATGCGGAACCAGTAGTCGCCGTGCTCGCCCACGACGAGCTCGTACCGGCCGTCGTCGTTCGTCGTCGCGGTCTTCGACTCCGGAGGTCCGCCCGTGTGGCTCGATCGCGTCGCCATCACCTGCGCTCCGCCGAGCGGGCGGCCGCCGCGCGTCACGAGACCGCGCACGCGCACCGGCGCGCGCGGCGCCTCGCCGAGCACGACGTGCGTCGTTTCGCCTGCGTTCACGGTGACCTGCGCGCGGCGCGTCACGTTCTGCAGGAGCTGCCAGTCCTGGCGTCCGTCCGGAGCGCGGATCTGCTCTCGCTCCGCGGCGCTCGCTTGCGACTGCAGCGAGTACGCGCCCGCGGGCAGCCCGTCGAACTCGAATCGTCCTTCGGCGTCCGACTCGCCGTAGATCGACGTGTTCTCCGCGGTGCCCGAGCCGTAGGCGTAGAGGTGTCGCTCGGGATCCGGCGATGCTTGCGCGTCGAGGATCTGACCCGTGATCCGCCCGCTCGGCCGCAGGACCACGATGACGTTCGACGCGGCTTGACCGGGCGCGAGGTCGACGCGCACCGGCGCGCTCGGCGCGAGGACGAGGTGCGTTGCGCTCAGGCTCACCGCACCCGGGGGGACTTGGTCGAGCGAGAACCGCCCCGCGTCGTCGGTCGGCTTCGACGTCGCGAGCGCGTCGGCGCCCGTGAGCACTCCGTCGGCGAGCGCGACCACGACGCGCGCGCCGCGCACCGGCTGCGCCATCGGGTCGAGCACCGTCCCCGCGACCGACGCCGCGCGCGGGAGCAGGATCTCGAAGGGCTGGCCGTCGTGGGGGAGCGTCACCTCGCGCGAGACCGATCCGCCGTTGCCGTGGACGGCGATCCGCCACGCGCCGGCGCGCAGGCCCGCGATCGCGAAGCCGCCGTCGTCGCCCGTGCGCTTGCCGCGCACGCGCTCGCCGTCGGAAACATCGTCGACGTCGCGGTCGACGGGCGTCGCCTCGACGCGGAAGCGCGGCACCGCGCGACGGAGATCGTCGACGACGCGACCGCGCAGCTCCGATCCACCGTCGAGCTTCACCACGATCGGCTCGCCGCCGCTCTCGACCGAGCTCACGCGTGCGGTCGAGCGCGGCTCCCCTTCCGAGCGCACCGTGAGCTCGAACGGTCCTTCGGTCAGACCCGTGATCTCGAACGTGCCGTCGGCGGCGGCCGTGTGCTCGCGCGGCTCCCACCGCCAGCCGAGCAGCTCCATCTGCCGGCTCGAGTCCATCGACGTCCGCATCGCGATCTCGAGACGCGCGTTGGCGGCGGGCTTGCCCTGGGGGTCCTCGACGCGGCCGAAGATCGATCGTCCGCGCGGCAAGACGAAGCGTAGACCGTCGGATGGGCTGCCCTCGACCGCTTCGAGAGCGATGCGCGCGGCGAGATGACCCGACGCGCGCGCGGTGATCCAGATGCGTCCCGCCTTCACGCCCTTCAGCTCAAACGTGCCGTCCGTTCCGGTCGCATCGTCGCGGTCGATGTACGCGGCGTCGTTGCCGTTCGCCACGAGGGCGTGGAACGAGACGCCCGCGATCGGCCGCTCCGCCTCGTCGACGACCGTTCCACGCAGCACGACGCCGAGCTCGAGCGGGATGTCGATCTCCTTCGTGACGCCGGGCTCGATGCGGAGCTCGCGCACTTCGTACGGCGGAAACGACTCGGGCGATCCGGTCACGTTGTACGCGGGGCCAGGGACGAGCCCGCCGATCTCGACCAGGGCGGGATCCGTCACGCGGCGGTGCCGGTCGAACGGATCATCGAGTTCAGTGCGAGAAACCGC
>CAZQHA010000185.1:0-3286 GCA_964592795.1 uncultured Planctomycetaceae bacterium
GCCGCATTCGCGATGTCCAGTCGTGCGCAGTCCGATCGCGACGTGCGGCTTCGTGTGCTCGGCGGCGTCGTTCGTCTCGGAGAGAACGTGATCGGCGTCGACGACGAGCCGGCGCGACTATCGCGCAGCCTGGCGGGATCAACGACCGAGCACTCCCGCGCGAGGATCACGGCGAACGGTTCAGCGCTCGTAGTCGAGCCGTCGACATCGTTCGCCGTGGAGCGATCGAGCCCTCTGCGCCTCCGGTTGTTCGAAGGCGTTCTCCTATTCGATGGAGAATCCGTCGTCTCCACGGACGCGGGTGTGCTTGAGACGCGAGACGGTAGTTCCGGCTTCATCCGGATGGCGGGCGAGGACATGGAAATTGCAGCGTCCCGCGGGAAGGTCGAATTCCACCATCCGACGGGTCGGGTAGCGATTGAGCCCGTGCAACCGTTACGCGCGACGCGGCGGCGATTCGGCGCCGCGAACTGAATCGAACTGATCGCGACGACGCGTCCAGCCTGCTCCACGAATCACGTCAAACCCATCGCGACGACGCGTCGATCTGGCTGACGAATCACTCGAACCGATCACATGCGTTCCCAGCGCCTGCGCGCAGCCGACGGGGGCGCGTCGCGGAGATCTCCGCCTGCGATCTGCCAGCCCGATCCTGCCGATGGACGCGTGGCGGTTGTCGCTCGGATCAAGCGCGTCGCCACCACTCGAGCCGCGCTTTCAAGCGAACTTGACTGGATCGATCGCTTGAATCGATCATGACCGACTGCAGCGGTCGTCGCCCGCTCGAGTGCGCGCCTGCAACTTGGAATGCCGGCATCGCGCGCGAGCGAAGATCGTGATGCCCGTGCTTCTTCGGCGGTATGATCCCCGAGCGCCCGTCGGATCATCTCCGACGGGCGTCCGCTGGGATGGTGGTCGGAGTCCCCGTGTCTTTGCGAGCTCCCGTGCGGCGCTACAGCCGAACACGAGCCGCGGTGTTTCGTGCGATCGAGGCCGTAGCGGCCCGATCCGGCGGTCGCGTCTTCTATGTCCGGCATCATCTCCGCGGGAATTCGCTGCGGGTCCGCGAGGTGTGCCTTCGACATGGTGATCTGCCGAGCGCGTTCGAAGGATTCACGATCGTTCACCTCTCCGACGTCCACGCAGGTCCGTTCGTGGGCAAGGGCGATCTCGACGGAGTGGTCGCTCTGGTGAATTCGATCCGCGGCGACCTGTGCGTGATCTCCGGCGATTTCATCACGCACCGGTGGAGCGATGCGCTCACGGTCCTCGA
The DNA here is from genome assembly GCA_964592795.1 of uncultured Planctomycetaceae bacterium. GTDB lineage: Bacteria > Planctomycetota > UBA1135 > UBA1135 > JANLUN01. Next base: position 1,274 of record CAZQHA010000185.1, read on the forward strand.
CGAATGCGCGCGTCTTCGCGCGACGGCCGGTGTGTTCGCCGTTTTCGGCAATCACGATTACCGCGACCGCCTTGAAGGTCGAATCGCGACCGCATACCTGGATCGCGGCATTCGGTTCCTTCGCAACGAGCGGATACGCATCTCACGGGCGAGCGCGACGCTGAGCTTAGTAGGGCTGGAGGATATCGAGGAAGCTCGCGATCTGGATCTGGATCGCGCCCGCGGCACGCTCTCCCCCGGCGAATTCGAGTTGATCCTGTGCCACAATCCCGCCGCTGCGCGTTGCTGGCGCGCGAACGCTGCATGGGCATCTTTTCGGGGCATACACATGGAGCCCAGGTCGATCTTCCGTTCCTGCGCTCGTTGGGGCCGGCGCATCCGGGACTGCGAGTCACGATCGGCTCGACGACACTTGTGGTGAACCGGGGCTTGGGAGTGCTCGGTTTCCCGTTGCGGATCGGCGCTCCCGCCGAGATCGTCGTCGCCAGACTTTCCGCGAATGCGGATACGCCAACGAGATCAAGCAACCGCGGTGCACGGTAGCCTCTACTTTCACCGCGGCGTTCTATACGTCGGTCGCTATGCGAGTACTGCTCACGTTCGGGCCTACGACCTGGGTGGGAACGCACTCGGTGCCGGGTTCAGCTTCCGCGGGGCGGAGGGTGGACGGGCTTCGATTCGAGGCCTCGCCGTAGACGACGATCGACGAATATGGATCGCGGACGACGTGGCATTCGGGGTTCGAAGGTTCACGCAGTTCGGGCGCGAGCTGCCAGGAGTCGTGAGTCGAAGGCCGACGGAGAACGACGCGCCAGGGCACTTGGCCAGTGTGATCGGTGTTGCCGTGGGCGGCGTCGAACGGGAAGCACGGGTACTGATCGCCTCGGCGGGCCGACGCCGACACGCCCTCCAGCTGTTCACCGGCGAAGGGGAATGGGTCGCGTCATTGCGGCCGTCAGGCGACCCGTTGGGGCTCTTTCACGGGCTCGTAGGGGTCGCAGTCGACGGACGTACCGCATATGCTTCCGATTCGGCGGCGGGCCGCATCCACGTGTATCGGGATGGCGAGTTTCACTTCGCGCTCTCACCTTCGGGTTTTCTCGCGCCGCACGTACGGTTCATACCACACGCCGCCGCACCCGTCGGGGGCGGGAGGCTCGTGATCGCGCACGGCGACGAAGCCGACGGAGGACTCGACGTCGTTGACCAGAGTGGCCGGCTCATTCGGTCGCTCGCTGATCACGGCGAAGGGGCGGGGGAGGTATTCATTCCCACCGCCGTCGCAGTGCATCTTGAAGGGTGTGACCGAGACACCCTGATCGCCGTTCTCGACCGCGACGCTGAGCGGGTCCAGTACTTTGCCGCCGACGGGCGCTGTTTTGGCGAGCTCCTGGGATTGCCCGCGGGCACCGAGGACGGCGGAAGCTGCCTCCCTGCCGAGCATCGGGCGAGCGACTGAGCTGATGCAGCGATTCCCGGTCGCGAGGGTGGGGCCGTCCGGCCCCCCCCCGATGAGTCGTCTCGCTCCCGGCGAGTCATCGCCTATTTGGACCAGGTCGAGGCCGGGGACCGTACTGAGGACCGGAAGTAGGCCCTACGTGGATGCCCTCATTACAACCCAGAAGACGGTCGGAACAAACCCGTACCCAACCCACTCATACCGCTTATTTTTTTGGCGATTCCGTAGCGAAACACCCCCCCCTCCTTGCCGCATCGTGGGATACACTACAAGTCCGAACGGTTCCGACATCTCTGAACAACGTCTGCCCAGCTAAATCAAAGATCCTAAGCGGGGTCCCCGCGCAGGAGTCTACTCGTCTGCTTTAAAACCCCAGAATTTCAGCCTTTTTTTGGCATTCCACTGCACACCCAGGCACATCGAGGGTTGGTCGCAGCGCGAGCACGCAGGTGCGCGCGCCGTCCGCGGCTTATCCTTAGAAGTCGCAATTCAGGCCGAGATCACATGCCACTGAGCACCCTCCGACCGGGGCGAGTCGAGGGCCGGCCGCGGAC
>CAZQHA010000185.1:3386-8663 GCA_964592795.1 uncultured Planctomycetaceae bacterium
TGAGAGCCCTGCGAAAGGGGCGGACCGAAGGACGCGCGCGGGAGACCACGCGTGGCCCAGGCGGTCTGTCCTTAGGGGTCGCGATTCAGGCCGAAATCACATGCCACTGAGCACCCTCCGACCGGGGCGAGTCGAGGGCCGGCCGCGGACAGCCGCGGGCGGATCAACCCCCACGCCCGTCTCCGATTCCTCACCACCAGAACCACCTACGTCGCTTTGAGAGCCCTGCGAAAGGGGCGGACCGAAGGACGCGCGCGGGAGACCACGCGTGGGTCTGTGGGTCTGTCTCCGGTTTCGCCGGATATCGCAATCGCCAACCAATTCGCATTTCGCTCAATGCCCTTCGACACAGGCGGGTCGGAGGGCCGTGCACGGAAATCCGCGCTCGGATCCAACTGTCCGCCCTGAGAAACCCAATGAAGAAAGCAATTCTGATCGGAAGCTTGTTCTGCCTCGTCAGCTGCGGCGCCGCCGTGAACGAACCGGCGAATCCGCCTGCCGAATCTCAGGCAACACCGTCTCCGTCTCTCGACAGGACCGTGGCACAAGCTGAAGCGCCGTCGTCCTCGGACGCTGCGGAGGTCCGACCCGCCTGGAGCCGATCGATTGGACGACCGCAATCGTCGCAACAGCCGAACGTGTCAGAGGGCGGGACGGCGGAGGTCGGAGGTGAAAGTCCGCCGAACTCCGGGCCCGGAACCACTCAAGAGCAGGATGCTGTCACGCTCCGCGAACTGCGCTTGAACTACACCGGAAATCTCGAGACGGCGAACTCCGTCGGACCGATGTCGTCGGCGAATCCGAGCCTTCGGCTTCGAAGCGTTCCGGTAGCAGGTGAACCCGGCCTCTTCGACGTAACCCTGAACAACACGGGCAGCGGTTACGAAGAGCGATTCCTCCTTCAGGTTCCGCTCGTGTCGACGTCGACTCCAGCGCCGATGCTAGTGGTGTTCCACAAGTTCGGTGTGTCCCACTGGGACGCGTACTACAACACGTCCTTCATCGCGGAAGCGCGCAATCGCGGCTGGTACTTGGTTGCTCCGCTCGGCGCGAGCGGAGTGAACTTCGGCTCGATCGAGAGCCAAGTCAACACTCGCGCGGCTATCGAGATAGTCACGGAGCTCTACAACGTCGACAAGACTCGCGTCTACGGCGTGGGCTTCTCGATGGGCGGCGGAAACGTCGTCAGTTACGCAGCCCGCAACCTGGATCCGCAACGGATCATGTTCGCGGCGATTTGCGATCACACAGGCGGTGTCTCCTTGACGCACACCTACTACACCGAAACGGACGACGGCGACAGCGACGACAACATCCCGGAATTCGGTTCGAACTTGGAAGTTCGCGACATCCTGGACTACTGGTTCGAGGGGCCTCCGTGGGCATACACGTTCAATTACCTCCGCGTGTCAGCGTTCGACCTGAGCCCCTGGACCGGCCAAATCGACGATTCGACCGACATGGCGCGTAACCTCGCGCACGTACCGACATTGACGTGGCTGGCTGACGGGGATCCGTCGCTGGTTCTGTTCACGCAAACCGCGAAACTCGCGAATCACATCGAAGACTTGAACCAAGCGAATGCCCTCCACCTCGTCCCGTCTCCTGCGCACACTTGGCACACGCTGGACGAAGTCCAGGTTTGCGACTACCTCTCGAAATTCACACTCGCGCTGCCGTCATCGGGCCGAACGCTCGCGGATGAAGACGGTCGGTTCTTCCACTTCGGAATAGAACAGGACGCGGCGTATCAATTCACGCCGTTCCGGTGGAGCGTGGACACGGTTCAGAATCGCTTCGAACTGTCGGAAACGGAGAACCTGAAGCGAATCAGTGTCGACTGCGAATCCGCCGGGCTGCAGGTCACGCAACCAATCAAGGTGCGGTTGTCGACGAACGACGGACTCAGCGATGAAGTCCTCCTCGTCGGGATTCCCAATCCTCCTAGCAGCGTGCTACGCGACGGCGTGGCGACGGCTTCCGTCTACAACGCCAGCACGAGGACCCTGCACTTCCAGGAGTTCGATGCGGCGCAACACGAATGGGTGGTGACGCCCTGATTCACGCATCGATGACAGAATCTTGCGCCACTTCGAGTGCACGCGGGCCAGCTGCCGCGCCAAGTCTCGCTGCACGCGATGGGTACGCGAATGGTCTCAGCGATGGGGATTTCCGCTAGTTTTTCCGAGAGCCTGATACGTGAGCCGCGTCGCGTCGCGGCCCGCGAGACCGACCGATCCGCAACATCGATTCACATTCGCCGCCGTGTAGGACGCACAATAAACCTTCGTCCATTCTCCACACGACGCGCGAACACACTACGCACACGAAATGAGCGCCGCAGTTGTGCTGCGTCCGGTCTAGTTGGACCCGCAGCCACGAGGGGGCCGCGCGATCTCCGCGACACTCAGTCGCGTCATCGATCTCGCGTAGTGTGAAAATTAACGACCTGCGCGCAAGTGTGACGGGCAATCGCGAACGCGGCGGAGTTCGCAGCAGCACACGCGCTCCCGTGATCCCACCCAGGAATCCCGTTGGCATGTTCCAAGCCGCGGATCATCCTGGACGACAGCGGAAGCGGGCTGAGCGAGGAGCGCCTTCTCGTCGGAGTTCGCGGTCGACGCCGTTCGCGTTGTAGCTCAACGGGGGCGCACGTGCGTGACGACCCGCGAACAGCCGACGCAATCCGTGGCGCCGCACTCGCGAATGCAAGCTTCTGAAGGCCGGTGCGCACCTGCGAGACTGCGATCGAACCGCGCCTAGCTGGGTTGGAGCGAATACGCAATTGCGGTTCGCGTTGCGGCCTACTCGGACCAACCGCAGCCACCTCGGTCACACTCGAGCGCCTGCCTGCCGTGTTCGCATGCTCGGCCCGCAGCGATCGATCCGCGATCGACCCTTTGCACCTACTCCAGCGCTTGGACACCGCGGACCGCGGCGACGCCGCACGCAAGCCCGGGCGAGCGCGTTCGGCCCTGCACGGGCCGGCGTGCAAAGACGCGATCTCGTATGCACGAGACCAGCCGTGCACCATGGAGTCGAGGGTGCCTTCGCGCCGGAGCTGCACGCAGGCCGTCCCCGTCGCCAGGCGCGCTTCCCAACGGGCGAGCGGAGCGAGCTCGAAAAAAAGGGGGCCGGTAGTTTTTGAGGCCACCGGCCCGAGGGAGAGAGGAGTCTCCACCGAGCTTCCCGGGTACCGCACCGCTCGCAAAGTGCGACACCTCTCGATGGGACTCACATGTGAGGTCGATGCATGACCGACCGCACGGTCGCAATCTTAGTCGCGCCCAAGTCCGATGGAAGGTCCTTTTGGGCCTTTTTTACGGGTTTCCCTGACGTCTCTTGTACGTCGCGGCTCCATCTGCGCGCCCCTTGCCGCGTGCAAGAGGAAGCACGTAACGTGTTGCGCGAAGCGCTTCGATGAGATGAAGATCCCCGGCTTCTCCGCGCAGTTGGATCTGAGAGGACTCGCGTGGCGGCACACGCGAACCGCGGGCGTCGAGTGGTACCCGATCGTCGAGACAACGCCGTCGTCTCGCGGGGGCGCCGACGATTGCGATTCGGTGGTGTTGATCCGCATGCACCCGGGTTCCGGCTATCCACCGCATCGACATGTCGGTGTCGAGGACGTGCTGATCCTCGAGGGGGGGTACGGGGACGAGTACGGAATCCATTTAGCCGGCTCGTACGTCCGGTACCCGGCGGGTAGCGTCCACTCGCCCGTGGCGTTGGATCATCCTTCCGCGAGCGGACCTGCACGGCCGTGCGTCATGTTCGCCATCGCGCGGGGCGGCGTGGAGAACATCGCAATCCACGGTGGTGATGCATCCGAGCCGCGTTCAAAGCGATCCTGAGCTCCCCCGATGCTTGCGTATTCGCGCGCGTTGGCTTTCACTCGCGGCGCGGACGAACCGAAGAACGCAATCGATTCCACGAATTCAAGTGAACAAGCACACTCCCATCGCTGAGCTCGAGCGCGCGTTGACTCGAGAGTTCTCCACGAGCCTAAGAGGGCCGCGCGCGGCGGCGATCATGGCAGAGTACGCTCGTCGGAACGACGATTGGCGTGCATACGCGCGCTTCAGTCCCGATCAGTACACGCGCAACCTCGTCGCTCGCAATGAGCACTTCGAGATGATCGTGTTGTGCTGGGGCGCTGGGCAGCAGAGCCCGATCCACAACCACGCGAACCAGAACTGTTGGATGGCGGTGCTCGAAGGCGAGATCTCCGAGGTGCAGTTCCGCGTGGTGTCGCGCGCTACGACGATCGAACTCGCTCAGTGCGCCACCAAGCTGTACGGGCCCGGCCAAGTGAGCTTCATCAACGACGACATCGCGCTCCACCGCGTCGCGCCCGTCCCGCGAGGCACCGGGATCTCTCTGCATCTCTACTCGAAGCCCATCGACGTCTGCAACGTGTACGACGAACGGACGGGGCTCATCGAGCGGCGCCAGCTTCAGTATTTCTCGACTCCGTGAGTCGTCGCTCGACCTGAACCTGCTGGAAGGAGATGGCCCCGGTCGCCGGCGGATTCAGTTGGAGCCGCGACTCGCCGCTGACCCCAAGTCGCTCCGCGTCATGCGGGTGGCCCTGGACGCTCGCTCCGCGTGGCGGATCGAGTATGCGCGCGCGACGTGCACGTCGCGCGATTCGTGGTGATCGACCTAGATCCCGTACTCGATTCCGCGAGCCGAGCGCGCTCGATCGGAAGCACCCACGCATTCGACTCGAGGCAATCGACTTCCTCGATCTGACTCGATCTCCGCTTTCGATCCGAGCATCCTCCGTGCTCGATTCGATGCTGTTTCAGTCTCCGATCCGACGCGAGCGCGGTACGCGCGGGGAGCCCGCGGGCGAGCACGACGCAGCCGAATCGAGCGACGAAAGGTAGGCGCCTGCCCCGTGCGGGACAGGCGCGTACCATCTCTCTCGTGTCGGGGTCCCCCTTCTTCGGCGGAGCTTCGGACGGGGTCGGAGCTTCGCCTGGGAAGGAGCGCGGCACCGACCCGCGAAGGCGGCCGAGGCCGTCTCCATGGGGGAGAACGACGTCCCCGGATGGATCCGCCGGTATTTCTGACCGTTTTTCTGCGGATCCCCGTCGGCGAGCTCGCGCAGAGCTGGACCGGCGCGACTTCGATCGCGCCTTGACCGCCCGGGGACGCCCCCGCTAGATTCCCGCGCCCGTTCGGGCGAGCCAAGGACGGCGGTGTAGCTCAGTCGGTAGAGCAGCGGAATCATAATCCGCGTGTCGGGGGTTCAAGTCCCTCCTCCGCTAC
>CAZQHA010000186.1:0-8589 GCA_964592795.1 uncultured Planctomycetaceae bacterium
CGCGTACAGCGCGACGCCGCTCCCGATCCAGCCGAGCGGATCCGCGCCGAACTGGCGCGCGAACGGATTGCCGCCCCCCGCGAACATCCGGCTCAGCTCCGAGCTCGAGGCGAACGCCATCGCGAAGTGGAAGAGCGCTCCGGTGTGCGCGTCGCCGCTCGTGGCCCCGAGCTTCCCGCCGCGGGTCAGCTGCGCGAACTCGCGGTAGTCCGTCGTCGCCGCCAGCGGCATCACGGTCACGTCGGCGCCGAGCTTTAGATCCTCGAACGAGAAGCGCAGCGCGATCGGATCGAAGAAGTTCGCCCACAGGTTCTGAAAGCCGCGGCGGAAGGCCTCGTAGCCGCGCTTCTCGCTCTCGCCGACCTTGTCGACCGCGATCTCCGAGAGCGGCGTCATGAAGGCGAGCGTCCCGAACGTCGGCGAGTAGACGCCGCGCTTCGTCCAGACGAAGTCCGAGCTGAACGGCAAGTCGGGATCCGCGGCCGACGTTCCCTCCGCGATCGTCCCGCGCACGAGCGCGTCGAGCGATCCGGCTTGGATCTCCGCCATCGCGGCGGCGGCGCGAACGCGGCGCGAGTTGCCGATGCGCTCGCGCGGCCCGGCCCAGCGTCGAATGGTGGCGTCGGTGAGCACGACGAACGCGCTTTCGGTCGCGTCCGACTTCTCGTAGCGGTCGCGGAACCAGACGTACTCGTCGGCGCTGGCGAGCGCGGATGCGGCATTCGAACGCGCGCCTGCGATGCGCTCGAGCTGCACGAGCGAGTTCGTGACGACGAGCGTCTCGTCGAAGCGCGCGACGTACGACGAGATGCGGCGATCGTCCGTGCGAACGCCGGTGTACTTCGTCGAGCCCACCGTTCCGTCGACCGCCCTCGCGCCGGCGGCCTGCGCTTCGCCGTGCCGCATGCCGAGGTACGACTCGAGCACGGCGGGCTGCTTGCACTCGAAGAGCACGGCGATGTCGGTGCCGCTCGGCAAGTACGGATCCGAGCCCGTGATGGCGACGCTCTGGACGATCGCCGGGCCCAAGAGGCGCGCGACCGACGACAGCGGCATGCACAGCTGCGTCTGGTAGCGATCCTTCGTCCGCTGGTCCTGCGCGCGCACGTTCGTGAAGTGGAGGACGGGCGTGCTCGCGCCGTCGATCTCGTCGAAGACGCGCGTCATCGCGTCGAACGTCGGGAAGAAGATCCCGTGCTGATCGGCGGGGATCGATCGCGCCAGCGCATCGAGCTCCGGCTTCATGCCTTTCACGAGCGCCTTCCAGTCCATCGCGCGCGTGGTGACACCCTCGATCGTCGCGACGTCGATCGTCAGCGGCTCGTCCTTCAAGTTGCGCAGCCCGCGGTGGATGTCGAGGTTCTCCGCGAGCGCGCGCGCTCCCGTGAAGAGGTCGAACGTCTCGTCGACCGATCCGTCCGTGGTGGGCGCGAGGTCGAACGGCGTCGGCTCGTCGCCGAGCGCCACCTCGAACGAGACCTCGGCCGGCGCGTCGCTGTTCGCGCTCGGCGCGTTCAGCTTCGCCAGCGCAGCTCGACGATCCTGTGCCACGCGCATCTGGTGGCGGAACCAGGCGGCGCCGGGGAGTCTTCGATCGATCAGACGGCGGTAGTGCGCCTCCATCGCTCGGTGGAAGTGGAGCTCCGCGGTCGAATCCACGTCCGGCAACTCGACACTGAACGCGTGCGGCTCGACCCCGCTCCCGTCCGACGTCTCCGCGAAGACGCGCCCGCGGATCGGGACTTCGCGCGTCAAACGGATCGCGAGATTTCTCACATCGCGCGGTCCACCGGACCAGCTCGCTGGTTCGAACTCGAGATACGCGTCCGCCGCTCCATCCACGACGACGTACGGTTGGAAGTCGATCGACCGCCGGCTTCCGAAGATCTCGAAACGGCGCGACGTCACGGAAACGTCCGGGCGTGGGCCTTCGAAGCGGAGCGACTCGAACGGCACGACGACGAAGCGATCACCGGCGAGCGCGCGCGGCGCGAAGACGCACACGGAGACGGTGAGCAGGAGACGAGCGATGTGCTTCATGCAGTTGGATGCGAGGTGGGGGTGTGGCGACACCATCGACCGATCGACGCGCGAACCTGCACTCCGTCCCGACTATCGAGAGCCCATCGCCCGCTGCATCGCCGCCGTGTCGACGTACTGCTGGAAGCTCGTGATCTTGCCGCTCCGGATCTTCCATACGTGACACGCCTGACAATCGAGCGACTTGCGCGTCGGCTTGTGCGTGCCCGTGTAGCGCGCCTCGACGACGACCGTTCCTCCCGCGTCGTGGAACTGCTCGGGGTGCACGGTGAAGCGGTCCCAGTCCGATGCGAGCTTCAGGAACAAGTTCTCGACGACGGCGGCCGGCCCGATCCAAGGCTCGCCGCTCGGCGAGTACGGGTTCCCTTCGGCTTCGCGCCACTCGATCTTCGGATCGAAGGCACCGAGAACGGCGGGGACGTCGCCGCGACCGAAGGCTGCATACACGTCCTCGACGACACGCACGTTGCTCATGACTGTTCTCCTGGCCGACGGCTCGATCACCGGATCGGGCAGGATAGGCCTCGACGCGCGGACCGTCGACGGCCGCAGCTCGGTCGTTCGCCGAACTCGTGCGATCTACGGGGTCCAGAAAATCCGCACGCCGTTCGTCCAGTTGAGCGTGGACGACGTGCAGAACGGCACGGAGTTCCGGTACACGGCTTGGTAGTAGCGCCAACCGCCGCTCGCGGGCACGGCGCCCTTCACCGACAGCGGGAGCTCGCCCAGCTCCGGGTTCTGCGTCAGGCCGCCCGCCGCGACGGACTTCAGCCCGATGCGCACGAGCTGCCCGCCCATGCACGACAGTCCGTCGTGCAGCTCGCTCCGCACCCAGCGCGTGCCTTGGAAGTACAGCGCGATGTTGCCCGAGAGCGACGACGTCTGGAGGAGCGCCGTGTCGGCGCTGACGCTCGCGACGCCGCTCCCCTGGAGTCGACCGCCGTACGCGTAGAAGGAGTTCGGGCATCCCGACTCCGGCCCACCCGGCCCGCACGGACACGCGAGCGCCTCTCCGTCGCCGAAGCAATAGGACCGGATGACGGGCTCGCCGTAGGCCTCGCGGGCGTAGACCCTCGTCGTCCAACTCGAGTCGGTGAAGTCGCCCATCTCGTACGTCACGACCTTCCCCTCCGCGGAGATCTTCGGATTGCGAGTGGCGGCGTAGTGCTCGGGCAGCCCGTACTCGCCCAGGCTGATGATGCGAGTCGTGCCCAACTCGACGTCGCGCTGGAACGCGTCCCAGTTGAGGTTGCCCTTGTCGACGATCAGGTTGTACGCGACGCTCGCGAACACGACCAGGCGGCCGTCGGCCGAGATCGCGGGCTCCAGCGAGTCGCCCGTCGCCTGCTGGCCCGTCTCACCCACGCTGACGCGAATCGTCTGCAGCGACTGGCGATCTCGCAGGAAGATGTCCGACAGGCCGTTCGTGTCGCCGGCGACGAGGTTCGTCGCATCGCTCGCGAACGCGATGTGACGTCCGTCCGCGGAGATCGCCGGCGAATGGCTCGCGTCGTTGCCGGGAGCGCCGGCGCTGCTCACGCTCACGTGCGTCAGTTGGCCGTTGAGCCGGTCGTGGACGAGGACGTCCTCCGCGGCGTTCGAATCGCCGGGGACGAGGTTCGACGCCAGCGTCACGAACGCGACGTAGCGACCGTTCGCGGAGATCTCCGGCGCGCTGCTGTCGTGATCGGCTTCCGTTCCCGACGACGTCACGCTGATCCGTGTCGTCTGTCCGGACGCGCGATCGTGCACGAACACGTCCGCCATTCCGTTCGTGTCGCCGGCGACGAGGTTCGTCGCGCTGCTGACGAACGCCACGAGCTGCCCGTCGGCCGAGATCGACGCCGCGTTGCTCGGGCCGTTGGCCGCATTGCCGCTCGAATCGACGCTGACTCGCGTGATCAGTCCCGTCTGGCGGTCGCTGACGAAGATGTCCGAGTGGCCTTCGACGTCGGAGGCGACGATGTTGGACGCGGAGCTCTCGAACGCGATGAAGCGTCCGTCGCCGGAGATCGAGGGGGCGAGACTGGCCGCGTTCGCGAAGCCGCCGGAGAGACCGACGCTGACGATCTTCGTGAGCAAGAGCTGGCGATCGTGGACGAAGACGTCCTCGACGAAGTTCTTGTCGCCCCACTCCTCCAGGGTGTCGAGGCGATTCCTCGTGTGGAACGCGACGAATCGACCGTCGGCGGAGATCGCGTTGCCCGTGGAATCGTGGTGGGGCAGCGAGTGCGAGCTGCTCACGCTGACGTCCTCGCGTGGACCATAGGCGAATTGAGCCTCGGCGACGCTCGCCGCGGTGGCGCAAACCAGCGAGAACGGGACGATCCGACGAGAGACGACGAACATGAGATCGCAGCTCATGGAACCCACCTTTCGCGCGCCGCCGCGCACCGAGTCAATCGATAGAGGCCGCCAGCTCGATCGCGATCCACTCTAGTCGATCGCGGGCGACGCGGCGCGTCCCGTGTGGAATCACGCCGGGCCGGTAGGGTCCGGTTCACCGAGTCTCGTCCCCGGCTTCATTTCCACGTCAACCGACCCATCCGGACTCCGGGGGACGATCCCGTCCCCGTCCAAGCGAAGAGGACGCCGGTCCTCCCACGGATCACCCGCGCGAGCCCGCTGTCGCGTGAGGTCGTCGTCTCGACGACGGCGTGCGACATCGGCGCTTTCCCGGTGGGGTCGACGCGCGCGACGCGCCACTCGGCGGAGGTCGCGTCCGCCTCTAGCCACGTCACGATCAAACGACCTGCCGCGTCGAATCCCGCGTCGACGCGGCCCTGCGCGCGCGTCCCCGCGAGACGCATCGGCAGACCGAACGATCGGCCGCCGTCGCTCGAGAACGCGCACGAGACGAGCGCGCGCTGGTTGCTCCCGAACGTGAACCACGCGAGCGCGACGTTCGACCCGTGGACCGCGAGCACCGGTCCGTTGACCGGACAGCCCGCGACCTTCCAGCCGTCGCGCGAGTCCCAGCGCGCGCTCGAAACGGTCCCGCCTTCGATGCGCGCGACCGAGATGTCGCGCACTTCGTCGGCCGAGCGGTCGCGGTAGGCGACGAGCACGGCGCCGTCGGAGAGTGCGACCGCGCTCGTCGGACAGCAGTCGCAGACGCGCGGATCGACGGCGATCTCGTCGCCGAGCGTCCCGTCGCAATCGACCGTGCGCGCGTAGAGCGCCATCTCGCCGCCGCCGTGATCGCCCTTCGTGTTGCGGCCGTCGAGCCACACGGCCATCGCGCGCGTGGGGGCGATCGGCGCGAACGACACGAACCCGTGCTCACCGCCGCCGTCGTGCGCGTGGAGGCGCGACGGCGCGCTCCACGTCGCTCCGGCGTCGGACGATCGCGTGACGCGCACGTGGTAGTCGTAGGTTCCCGCCCCGCTCTTCTCGAGGAAGTGCGCGAGCACGCAATCGCCGAGCACCGCGACCGCCGGGAAGTCGGCCCAGTTCACGAACCAACGCTCGCCGCGCGCGATCTCGCGCGGCGCGCTCCAGCCCGTCGCCTCGAGCATCGAGTAGCGCAGCACCGCGCGGCGCGGCTCCTCACGGCCTTCCACGTCGAGCCAGCTCAGGCACACGTCGCCCGACGGCGAGGTCGAGAGGCGCGGACAGCGGCTTGCTTCGGCGGCCGGACTCTCCAGCGATTCCACACGCAGTGCCGGCGACGGGCTCGCGTCTTGAACCGGTGCGGCGCACACGGTCAGAAGGAACGACAGCGCGACCATGTCGCGTGCAGTCTAACCACGAGAATCGCGAGGCGCTCCGTCCGGCGGTCCATCGCAGCTAGTTCTTGCGGATCCCGCGCTTCGCTTCGACGAAGTGGATGTCTTCGACCCAGGTCGCGGAGGGGTAGCGATAGCTCGCGCGAAACCTGCCGGCCAGCGTCTCGAACTGGAGCTTCGACAGGAGCTTCGCCGCTCGCGCCGCGACTTCGGCCGTGTCGCTGGGCTGCGCGGCCCGCGTCACCGCAGCGCGAAAGACGCCCTCCATCTCTTTCGCTTTCGCGGGCGTCGTCGCGTCGATGCCGAGCACGAGCTGCAGCTCGCCCGACGTCTCCGCCATGTCGAAGTCGATCGCGCGCGTTCCCAGCGCGAACAGGACCTCGTCTCCCTCGTCGACGACGGCCATGTCGCACAGGAGCTCGAGCGCGCGGTGCAGATACGTCTCGTTCTCCTGCAGCCGCGCGACGGGCGCGCTCGCCGCGAACACGAGCGAGCCGCGCTTGGGCTTCGAGAGGATCGCGGGCCGCTTGCCCTGCGGCGGGGTCGCGAGCGACGCGGCCTTGTCCTTTAGGACGAGGAGCGCCGCCGCGAGCGCCGTCTCGGTCTGCGCGACGACTGCGACACGGCCGCCTCCGCCCGTCGCAGGCAGGAGCGCCGCGATCCGCGGCTCTCGTCCGGCGATCGCCCACGCGTCGACGCCGTTCACGCGCTTCGGCTGCGCGCCCTTCTGTACGAGGCGGTCCTTCGCGGCGCCGATCGCCGGTCCGCCGACCGCGACGCAGACGTACTCGTGGTTCAACGCGCCCGCGCCGTAGAACGTCAGCGAGCGCAAATCGACGAACGGAGACAGTCCGAAGTCCTTCTCCACGCCGTCGAGATCGAACTCGTTCTCGAACCTCACGCCGTCCGCGTGCAGCGAACGCAGGATCGTCGAGTCGGCGAGCGCTTCGAGATCGATGTGCACGATCCACGGCACGTCGGCGGGAACGTGGCGCGGGTCGAACGCGCCCGCGTGACCGGCGGACGTCAGGGCTGCGAAAGCAATGAACAGAGCGGCCGTGATGCGAGCGTTCATGAGCGGAGCGCACGGCGCCGCGGACCATCCCGCGGACGACGGTGCTGCACACTCATCGGATCGCGGCCGCGTCGGTCCTCAGTTTCGATGACGGAACGCGAGCGGTGATCCACTCCAGGATGTCCCGGATCACCGACTCCTTGCCGGTGTCACTCAAGAGATCGTGGTAGTGGCCGTCGTAGAGCTTGAGCGTCTTGTCCTTCGACCCCGCGCGCTCGTGGAACATCCGGCTTCCAGCGGGCAGCGTCGCGCGGTCGGCCGTTCCGTGGAGGATGAGCACGGGGATCGTGATGGACCGGAACTCGCGCTCGAGGCGCTCGTCGGCGCGCACCATCTCCGCCACCGTGTGCGCCGGTTGCTTCTCGCCCGCGATCAGCGGATCGGTGTTCAGCCGGCGTACGACGACCGGATCGCGCGAGAAGTCCTCGTTCTGGAGGCGCAGCACGGGAATCCGCGGAGCGATCCGGCTCACGGCCTTGATCAACGCCAGCGCCGGCTTGGGCGCGGGCACGCGGAACGCGAAGCTCTCGCACACGAGGCCGGCGAGCTCCGCTTGGTGGTCGAGCGCGTACGTGCACGAGATCACGCCGCCGGCGCTGTGGCCGAGGAGGTAGACCGCCAGTCCGATCTCGCGCGACTTCGCGAGCGCCACCAGCCGCGCGACGTCGTCGACGTAGTCGGCGACTCGCTCGACCCAGTACCGTTCACCCTGCGACCGGCCACGGCCGCGAAGATCGAGCGCGTAGACGGCGAAACCGCTCTCGACGAGCTGCTCCGCGACCCACGCGTACTGCCCGCCGTGCGAGTTGAAGCCGTGCACGAGCACGATCACGGCCCGCGGCGTCGTGATCGGTCGCCACGACCTCACGAAGATCTCGAGGCCTCCCGTTCCGACGATCGTTTCCTCGCGCGGCATGGTGCTCACGATTGGAGGAACGCGAGCAGGTCGCGGTTCAGCTCGTCACGGCTGGTGTCCCCGAGCGGGTGCGCACCGCCGGGATACACCTTGAGCGTCGCGTTCCGCACGAGCTTCACGGCTTTGCGCGCCGAGATGTCGATCGGCACGATCTGGTCGTCGTCGCCGTGCAGGAACAGCGTCGGCACGTCGAATCTCTCGAGATCCTCGGTGAAGTCGGTCTCCGAGAACGCCCGGATGCAATCGAGCGTGTTCTTGTGCCCGCCCATCATCGCCTGCATCCAGAAGGAGTCGATCATGCCCTGGGACACCTTGGCGCCGGGGCGGTTGAACCCGAAGAACGGACCGCTCGCGAAGTCCTGATAGAACTTCGATCGGTCCGCGAGCGACGCGGCGCGCAGCCCGTCGAAAACCTCCTTGGGGATGCCGCCGGGATTCGCCGGCGTCCTCAAGAGCAGTGGAGGCACCGCGCCCACGAGCACGACCTTCGCGACGCGCGCCGTGCCATGTCGGCCGACGTAGCGCGTCACCTCGCCGCCGCCCGTCGAGTGTCCGACGAGCGTCACGCCGTCGAGCTCGAGCGCTTCGATGAGCTCCGCAAGATCGTCCGCGTACGTGTCCATGTCGTTGCCCGACCAGGGCTGACTGGAACGCCCGTGTCCGCGCCGGTCGTGCGCGATGCAGCGGTAGCCGCGCGACGCGAGGAACTCCATCTGGGCCTCCCACGCGTCGGCGGAGAGCGGCCAACCGTGGCTGAAGACGACCGGCCGGCCGGCGCCCCAATCCTTGAAGTAGATCTGCGTCCCGTCCTTCGTCTGGATCGTGGTGGG
>CAZQHA010000187.1:0-8579 GCA_964592795.1 uncultured Planctomycetaceae bacterium
GATGATTGATAACGATCAGGGTAGGTGCAATTTCGCATCTTCAACCTGATCCCGCGCAAGAGCCACATGCTCCCGTACCTCACGTTGCTCTTCGCGCGTCGGGCTTACGCTCGTTAGTCGGCGGTCTCGGCTCTCGACGCGCCCGAGCGTTCCCGACCGAAGCGGAGTCGAGTCACCACGGGAGCACGAACGATCGCGCGCGCTGCCGTCGGTGGACGCGAGCAAAGTGCGCGCGACGGGCGACGCGGAGTTACGCCGCGACCTCGATGCTCGCGTACACGACGACTTGCTTCGCCGTCTGGGTAGGACGCACGACGCGCGGCCGCGGCCTGGGAGCCGTCAGTCCGTCCTCGGCCATGCCACGCAGGTGGAGCTCGATCGCTCCCTGGATGCGGCGCACGACCGCATCCAGCGTCTTGGCGGTCGCCACGCATCCAGGCAGGTCGGGAACCGTAGCTCCCCAGTCGGTGTCCGGCTGCTTGTCGATACGGACGAGATAGCTCAGTCTGCGCATCGATCCTCCCTCGTGAGGCCAGCTTGGCGGAGCACCGATGCCAGGGTTGCTCGTGACATGTCGTGTGACAGCTTACCACTGACCGTTACCCGCCCAGGCCGGGTCGGATGCTTGAATTGTCGGTGACTGCCGCGCGTCGCGGTCACCACCCAGCCGTGGCGATGGAGCAGCTCCACGACCTCCCGCACCTTCCAAGCTTGGGCCATGGCACAGGCGCGGACGTCCGAATCGCGCGAGGGTTGCGCTCGGGATGCGCAATGCGATGGCCCGCGAGCGGTTCGAGCCCGCAGTCGCGGGACCGAGTCGAAGAACCGTGACGAAATGGGCAGCTCCAGGATTCGTCCGGAAGCCGTCGAGATGAGAAGCGGGCGCGGGTCGCCCGAGCTCGACGCGTTCGCGCTGTACGAGCAGACGGTGCAATCGCCCTGCGCGCTCATCCCGCTCCTGCGCCACATCCACGGCGGCAATCCGCGCGTGCTGGGAGAGGATTTCGCGGGCACCGCGGCGCTCTCGCGCGCCTGGGTGACCGAGATCGAGTCGGGAGCCGCGATCGCGATCGATCACGACGAGCGAGCGTTGTCGCGCGCGGCCGGCGTCCCGCGGGTGACGACGTTCCGACTCGACCTACGGGCTCCGCTCCCGCCGATGCCCGCCGCGCCGGACGTGGTCTTCACCGGCAACTTCTCGATCGGGGAGCTGCACACACGAGTCGAGCTCGTCGCCTACCTGCGCGGCGCACTGGCCAGGCTCGCCGCCGGCGGCGTCTTCGTCTGCGACACGTACGGCGGCGAGTCGGCGTACCGCGTCGGAGCGGTCGAGCGTACCCATGTCGCCTCCGACGGCGCGCTGATCCGCTACACCTGGGAGCAGCGCGAGGCCGACCCGACGACCGCGCGGGTCGTCAACGCGCTGCACTTCCGCGTGGTGCGCGGGGGCGACGTCGTCCAGGAGCTCACGGACGCCTTCGTCTACCGCTGGCGGCTGTGGTCGGTGCCCGAGCTGCGCGACGCGCTGGCCGAGGCCGGGTTCGGATCGAGCGCCGTGCACGCGGATCTCGAACCCGTGGGGGGCGATTCGTCGAGTCCCGACGCCCTCGGCCCGAGCTTCATCGTCTGCGTCTCCGGCCGGAGGGCGTGAGCGCGGACCGGACTCCCGAAAAACCCAAGATTTCTGCCGGCAATCGCGTCCAAGTGGCGCAGGTATCGGCGTACATCGAGCCGAGAAGAGCGAAGGGAGGCGTGACGGTCGGTCTGCGCAGGGCGGGCCGGGGGCGACGGGGTCCGGCAGGGGAGCTCGCGCTCCCGACGTTCGTCGGAGGGTCGCGGTCGCGCGGCAGCACTCGTGACGTGGACCGTACTGTGGATCCTGGCCGGCGCCTTGGCGCTGGCGTGCCTCGTTCTGGCCGCCCGCCGAGCCGAGCTCGCGCGCACACGCGCGGCGCTGGATGCGCGCGCGAAGGCCAAGGCGAGCGGTAGCCACCGCGCCCGGCTCCAGTACCCGCACATCGACCTCTCGCGCTGCCTCGGTTGCGGGACCTGCGTCGCGGCGTGCCCTGAGGACGGCGTGCTCGAGCTCGCGCACGGCCAGGCGATCGTGGCCCACGGCGCGCGCTGCGTCGGACACGGCCGCTGCGCCGCCGAATGTCCGGTCGGAGCGATCTCCGTGACGCTCGGCGACCTCGCGGACCGACGCGACATCCCCGCCCTGACGCCGAGCTTCGAGTCGACACGCGTGCGTGGACTGTTCCTGGCCGGCGAGGTGACGGGCTACGCGCTCATCCGCACCGCGATCGCGCACGGGACCGCGGTCGCCGACGAGGTCGCGCGACGCGTCGGCTCCCGCGAGCGATCGGCGCCGGTGCGCGACGAGGTGTACGACCTGTGCGTCGTCGGCGCGGGTCCCGCGGGTCTCGCGTGCTCGCTGCAGGCGAAGTCGCGCGGGCTGCGCTTCGTCACGCTCGAGCAGGCCGAGCTCGGCGGGACCGTAGCGCAGTATCCGCGGCGCAAGCTCGTGATGACGCAGCCGGTCACGCTGCCGCTCCACGGCAGGCTCTCGCGCACGAGCTACTCGAAGGAGGAGCTGATGGCGCTGTGGGGCGAGGTCAGCGCCGCTCATGCGCTGCCCATCGAGACCGGCGCAGTGTTCCAGCGGCTCGAGCCGCGCGCGGACGGCGTGATCGCCGTCCACACGAAACAGCGTTGCTACCTCGCCCGCAACGTGTGCCTCGCGCTCGGCCGGCGCGGCACGCCGCGCAAGCTCGGCGTGCCCGGCGAAGAGCTACCGAAGGTCGCGTACAGTTTGCTCGACGCGCACTCGTACGTGGGTCGCCGGATCCTCGTCGTCGGCGGAGGCGACAGCGCGATCGAGGCCGCGCTCGGTCTCGCCGAGCAGCCGGGAAATCAGGTCTGCCTGTCGTACCGCAAGTCGTCGTTCTCGCGATTGCGGGCGCGCAACGAAGCGCGCCTGATGCAAGCGAGGCAGGCGGGCGAGCTCGAGGTGATCCTCGAGAGCGAGGTGACGCGCATCGAACCCGAGCTCGTCCACCTGACGGTGCGCGAGAACGAGGAGCGCGTCCTGGCCAACGACGAGGTGTTCGTGTTCGCCGGCGGCGTCGCGCCGCAGGAGCTGCTGGAAGCGTCCGGGGTGTCGTTCGATCCGGCCGATCGCTCGCCGGCGCCGGCGCTCGCCGATCAGGGCACGGGACTCTTGCGCGCGCTCGCCATCGCCGCCGCGCTGGCGCTCTTCGTCGTGGCGTGGACGGGTTTCTTCGCCGATTACTACGGGCTGCCGGCGTACGAGCGTCCGGGCGCGCGCGAGCACGCCTGGCTGCGCCCGTCGGGCGTCGTCGGACTCGCGTTCGGCGTCGGCGCGGCGGTGTTGATCGCGAGCAATCTCGCGTACCTCGTGCGCCGATCGCGCCGCGGCGCGTGGATCCCAGGATCTCTCCAAGCGTGGATGACGTCGCACGTCGCCACCGGGATCGGCGCGCTCCTCTTCGTGCTCGTGCACAGCGCGATGGCGCCCGGCCATACCGTCGGCGGCCACGCGCTCGCCGCGCTCGCGATCCTCGTCGTCACCGGCGCGATCGGCCGGTACTTCTATTCGTTCGTCCCGCGCGCCGCGAACGGCAGCGAGCTCGTGCTCGAGGAAGTGCGAGCGAACTTGGCGGCGCTGTCGTCGGAGTGGGATCGCGGCAACCGCGCGTTCGGCCAGCGCGTCCGGGTGGAGATCGACCAATTCGTCGCCGAGGGCCAGTGGCAGGGGTCGTTCGCGCGCCGGCTGTTCGCGCTCCTCTCGAGCCAGCGCCGCGTGACGTCGACGCTCTCGCGCCTGCGCGATGAAGCGATCGCGGAGGGGCTTCCTCCGGCCGAGATCCGGTCGCTGATCTCGCTCGCTCGGCGCGCGCAGCGCACGGCGCTGATGGCGGCTCACTACGAGGACCTGCGCATGCTCTTGACCTCGTGGCGCTACTTCCACCGCTGGGTGGCGCTCGCCATGGTGCTGCTGGTCGGGCTGCACGTCGCGATCGCGCTGCGCTACGGCAGCTTCGGGAGCTGAACGCGCGATGCGACTGCGCCATCCGGGAGTGTGGCTCGGCATCGCGTCGGCGCTCGCCGTCGCGTGGTTCGTTTGGTCCGACCGCGAGCGCGTGTCGCCCGGACCGGTCAGCGCGGCGCACGCGCAAGAGGCGTCGCTCGAGCAGGACTGCGAGCGCTGTCACGGCCGTCCCGGCGAGCCGCTCTCCAGCGCGTGCGCGGACTGTCACGCGCCGATCGCGGCGCAGCTCGCGGAGCGCCGCGGATTCCACGGCACGCTCGCCGGCGGCGCGGAGGGCTGCGGCCGCTGCCACAGCGAGCACCACGGACGCGAGTTCCAGCTCGCCGGCGCGGCGAGCTTCGCGCTCGCCGGAGTCGCCGACCGCGACGCCTACGACCACGCGGGCCTCGGCTTCGCGCTCGCCGGCCGTCATACGGCGCTCGCGTGCCGCGCGTGCCACCCTCACGCGGACGACGCCGTGATCGCGAAGGGAGACGCGCGCTTCCTCGGGCTCTCGCAATCCTGCGCGAGCTGTCACGAAGATCCGCACGCGGGCCAGCTCCCGGACTGCGCCTCCTGCCACGGGCAGGACGCGCCGTTCGATCGGATCGCGAGCTTCGACCACACGGCCGCGTTTCCGCTGACGGGGTCGCACGCGAACCTCGCGTGCGCGCGCTGCCACGAGAAAGGCAGCGCGCACGCGGTCGAGGTGCTCGCGAACGAGGTGAAGCTCGCCGGCGGGGCGCCGCCGGCGCCGCGCGAGTGCGCCGCGTGCCACCCGAGCCCACACACGCGCGCGTTCGTCGAAGCGCGCGCTCGCGCGCACGGCATCTCGGCGGACGCGGCGTGCGTCGAGTGCCACCGCACGGAGCACGCGAGCTTCGCGGGCGAAGAGCCCGCGATGACCCGCGAAGCGCACGCGGCCAGCGGGTTCGCGCTCGAGCCGCCGCACGCCGAGCTCGATTGTCGCGCGTGTCACGCGCCAGGGAGCTTCGCGGAGTCCCATCCGGGACGCTCGGCCGGCGATTGCGGCGCCTGCCACGAGGACCCTCATGCCGGCCAGTTCGGCGAGCGCGGCTGCCTCGCGTGTCACGAGCCGCACCAGTTCCGCCCGACGACGTTCGACGTCGCGAAGCACGCGCGGACGTCCTTCCCGCTCACCGGCAGCCACGCCGCGGTCGCGTGCGACGCGTGCCACGTCCAAGGCGCGCTCGCGCGCGTCTTCCACGGCACGTCGCAAGAGTGCTCGAGCTGCCACCGCGACGCGCACGCGGCGTACTTCGGAGCGGCGTGGCAGCGCCAACGCGTTCCGGACGACGAGGGGTGCGCGCACTGCCACGGCACCGACACGTTCGGAGAGGTGCCCGCGGAGTCGTTCGACCACGCGCGCTGGACGCGCTTTCCGCTCGAGGGAGCGCACGCCGAGGCGAGCTGCGAAGCGTGCCACGTGCCGGCCAGCTCGCCCGATCACACCGGGCGCACGTTCGGCCGGATCGCGCCCCACGACGCGTCGTCGCCGGCACAGTGCGGCGATTGCCACGCGGACGCACACCGGGGAGCATTCGCCGCCGTCGGCTGCGCCGAGTGCCACACGCCGAGCGCATTCCACGAGCTCTCGCGACCGTTCGACCACGAGGCGCGGACCGGTTTCGCGCTGGAAGGCGCTCACGCACGCGCGTCGTGCGAATCGTGTCACCCGCGGACGCTCCGTCCCGACGACACCGGGCGTCGCTTCGGCCGCGCGAAGGTGGTCGCCGAGGTCGCCCGAAACCATTGCCGCGCGTGTCACGCCGACGCGCACCAGGGCGCGTTCGATCGCGCCGGAGTGGCGCGGATGATCGACGGCCGCAGCGGCTGCCTGCGTTGCCACACGGCGGAGAGCTTCACGAAGATCCGTCCTCCGGGCTTCGATCACGCGCATTGGACGGGGTTCGCGCTGGAGGGCGTGCACGCGTCGCTCGACTGCGCGAGCTGCCACACGCAGAGCGGCACTCCGGCGAGCCCGCTCGACGTGCGCTTCGCGAAGGCCGCCGGGAGCGACTGCGCGTCGTGCCACGCCGATCCTCACGTCGGTCAGTTCGCTCGCGCCGGCCGCACGGACTGCGCGCGCTGCCACACGAGCTCGGCGGCGTTCTCCGACACGCGCTTCGATCACGCGCGCGATTCGCGTTTCGCGCTCGATGCCACGCACGCGAAGCTGGCCTGCTCGGCGTGTCACCTCGAGCAGGCGCTTCCCGACGGCACGCGAGCCGTACGCTACAAGCCGCTGGGAACGTCGTGCGGCGACTGTCACGACACGCGGGACGGGCCGCGATGAACGCCTGGCGCGCGCTGCTGCTCGTCTGTGTCGCGCTGTCGTGCCTTGCGCGCACGGCGGACGCCAACGCGGACGTGCGCATCGAGGCGCGCGTCACCGCCGTCACCGGCACGAGCGTGTACATCGACCGCGGCCGCGTCGACCACGTCGAGGTGAACGACCGCGTGTACTTCCACCGCGCCGTCGGCGGCACCGTCGAGGGCGTCGTGCGCTCGGTCGCGAAGAACAGCGCGCGCGCGGAGCTCCCGCCAGGCTCGCCGCCGATCGCGATCGGCATCCGCGCCGAGATCTCGATCCCCGAGGAGCGGTTGCGGCCGGTCGAGACGCCTCCGTCGCCGGCGGAGCCACCGCCACCCGACGTTCCGGCGGCGCAAGAGCCGCCGCCAGCCGCGCCCACGGCGGTCCCCGCGCACCCGCCCTGGACGCATCCGCCGGAGTCCTGGTCCGAAGAGCTGCCGCTCCTCGCTCCCGCGTTCGGGCTCGCTCCCGAAGAGCGCGAGCGACGGTTCGACGGCCGCGTGTACATGCGCGCGAACTCGACGTGGGATCAGGAGATCGAAAATCGGCGCTACTTCCTCGGCAGCGTCGGAGCGGACGTGCGCCTCGAGAACCCGTTCGGACAGGGCGGCGAGCTCGAGCTCGACGGCGAGCTCTACCAGCGCACCGCGAGCGTGCCCGACTCGTCCGACGACAGCGACTCGCGTGCGCTCCTGCGGCGCTTCTCGTACTCGTTCGGCGGCACGAGCGAGCGTCCGTCGCGCTTCCAGTTCGGCCGCTTCCTGCAGTACGAGTTTCCCGAGCTGGGCGTGATCGACGGCGTCGAGTGGAGCCGGCGGATGGATTCGGGCAGCCGCTTCGGCGCGAGCGTGGGTCTCTATCCCGAGCCGTTCCCCGAGATGAGCAGCGACGACGTGCAGGCGGCGCTCTTCTACCGGCACGCCGTCGATTCCGACGGGCGATTCACGCTCGGCGCGGCGTACCAGCAGACGCTCCACGAAGGCGACCAAGATCGGAACCTGTTCGTCGGCACGCTCGACTACCACCCGCTCGGCAAGCTGTCGCTGCGGTCGAGCGTGTGGGTCGACTTCTACGGCTCCGAGGACGAGATCAAGGACAAGTCGCTCGAGCTGACCGAAGCGCAGATCCAAGCCGATTGGCGGTTCACTCAAGGCAGCGGCGTGTCGGCGTACCTGTCGCACGTCCGCTTCCCGGAGTTGCTGCGCCACGAGTTCGCGAGCCTGACGCCCGAGCAGATCCGCGACAACCACGTCGAGCGCGCGGCGCTCTCCGGCTGGCACGACCTGTCCGAGCACGTGCGGCTCAACGCGCGCGCCGACGGCTGGAAGGACCAGGACGACGACGGGATCGCGGGCGAGATCGGCGCGGGCTTCCGCGATCTCCTCTACGAGCGCGGCGAGGTCTCGTTCGCCCTGTCGCACGCGGACGGGTCGTACAGCTCCGGCCCCGGGCTGCGCCTGTCCGCGAACAAGTCCTTCGGCTCGTGCTTCGCGAGCCTGAGCTACGCCTTCGCCGACTTCGAGCAGAAGGACTTCACCGGCGAGAGCGAGCAGTTGTCGCAGCACGCGCTGTATGGCAGCGTCGATTTCCCGATCGGAACGCGCTGGGACGTGTCGCTGTTCGGCGAGCGGCGTTTCGGCGACGAGCAGGACTCGTACAGCGCGGGCTTCCTGCTCCAACTGCGGCTCTAGAGGACACGATGAATCGAATCGAGCAGCGAGTTCGCCGGCCGCGCCTCCACACGGTGTTCCTCCTCGTGTCGCTGCTCCTCGGCGTGCTCGCGTGCGCGATGACCGGCCGCGGCCAGGAGCCCGTCGCGCCGCAGGAGTGGCGCAAGAGCCGTGGCCCGGTGGTTCCGCACGACACGTTCCCGAAGGACTGCTCTCTGTGCCACACCGGGTCGAGCTGGCAGGAGATCCGCGAGGACTTCCAGTTCGATCACCTGAAGGAGACCGGCGTGGCGCTCGAGGGCGCGCACGCGAAGGCCGAGTGCCTGCGCTGCCACAACGACCGTGGCCCGGTGGCCGCGTTCGCGGCGAAGGGTTGCGTCGGATGCCACGAGGACACGCACCGCGGCAAGCTCGGGACGAACTGCCAGGATTGCCACACGCAGACGAACTGGCTCGCGGTCGAGCAGGTGGTGCGCCACAACCGCACGCGTGGCCGAACTCGGCTGCAAATGGTTTCGCGGCG
>CAZQHA010000188.1:0-8525 GCA_964592795.1 uncultured Planctomycetaceae bacterium
CCGACAGGTTCACATGGTCCAGCGCGCGCACGCCGGGGAACGACTTGCCGATGCGCTTCCCCATCGCCTTGAGCGCGGCGAGGTCGGGGTAGCGGATGCTGCGCAAGTCGGTCGCGTTGACTTGTGTGTGGCCGTTGAACTGCCGGAAGTAGCGATCGACGAGCGAGCTGTTGAGGTACGCGGCAAGCCCGCGCGCTACGAACGCGGCGAGCCCGTGACCGCTCTCGTGGAAGTAGTTGACGTGATTCTCGATCCCGAGCTGCTCAACGCTCGAAGGAAACCGCGACGGATCCGAGACGACCGCGACGACGCGGCGGCGCTCCTCCTTCGAGGTGAACCGCTTGGTCAAGACGTATGTCTCGTTGGGCACCATCAGCGCTTGCGTTGTCCTCTCGTTCGCGAGCGCGTTGGCTTTCCGTCCGCCGAGCTTCGGCCATGCGACGAACCCGCCGTTGAAGTGTATCGGATAGATCAGTGGGACCGTCTTCGAGCTTGGATCGTCGCGCAGGAACTCGCGCGCTCGAAAGTCCACGACGCGGCCGGTCGAGACCATGATGCCCAAGTCGTCGAGGGAACAAGGTAGCGATGCGACGCGCTCGGCGGTCTCGGCGTCGTCGCTTGTGGTAGGGAGATGGATGAAGGCGTTCGGGTCCCTCGGATCAACGACGGCAGCGTGCGGCACGACACGCTCCGAGACTTGTTCCCCGGGCGCAGCGCTCGACGACAACACGACCCTTCCGCGCGGGGCGGATTTCTTCGCGTGGAAAATGATGTTCTCTTGCAACACAGCGTCGTCGCGGAACGCTCGGTCGCGACTGTCGAACACGTGGATTCGGAGCAGCGATGCCTCTTCGAGGAGCAAGCGGCGGAATGGTCGGAAGTAGGGCCCGTTGCAGAAGCTCCTCGGCGTGATCGCGACCAGCTCTCCTGCGGGCTCTAGCAATCGGAGCGCGAGGCCGACGAACGCCGCGTACAGGTTGCTCGTCTCGATCCCGGCAGCGCGTAGCTGGAGCCGCTCGCGCGAGTGGCTGTTGATCTTCCGGTAGGGCGGGTTGAGGATCGCGGCGTTGAAGCGCGGCGCACCGCCGTTACGGTACAGCCCGAGGTCGAGGAACGATGCGCCGTCGCTGATGAAGTCGCGCTCGACGACGCGCCCGACGAAGCGCGCGCGCGCTCGACGCGCGGCGGTCTCGCACGAAGTGAACACATCCCGCAGTCCCGCGAGCATCACCGCGTCTACCTCGTACGCCGTTGCCTCGATGATCTTGGGTCTCGACGAGCGCGCGAGCGCTTCGTTCACGACGGCGGCTGTGAGCGATCCGACTCCCGCGCCCGCGTCGAGGAGACGGACCTCGGGGCCGAGACGCTGGAACATCGAGGCCATGAACGATGCCACCACGCCCGGGGTCATGAACTGGCCTAGGGCGGCCCGGGTCGCCTCGTCGAGCGCGGCGTTTGCCCGCTCGCGGGTCGTGTCGGCTTCCGATAGGAGGGCTTGGGAACGGAGCGACATGGAATGGACCCTAACGAATCCCGAACTGCTCGTCGATAGGGGCCGCCGGCGGTCGGATACTAGCGACCACAGGGGCGCGAACCGAGCGCGCTCCCCAGTGCGCACAGAGCGACTTCCTAGAAGCCCGACACCGCGCTGGGCGAGCCCAACGCGACCGGCTCGCGACGTGAGTGCGGACGCGTCAGGCCGGGGCAGTGGCTGGAAGCGCGCCGCATCGCTGATAGAAAATGACCTTGCTTGCAGCGATGAACCCCACGCTCTCGAAGCGCACCCTGACGGCGGTGCAGAAGCTCATCACCGGGGACGAGATCCCATCCCTCAGTGCTCGAATCGCGCCGTACCGATCGGGCCCTGAACTCGTCGAGTTCTTCAACGAGCTGGGGTTCAATGACTCGTACTCATGGGGCGGCGGGTTTCCGACGCGGAGCGTGTTCACGGACGGCCGTCTCGACAAGCTCAACGGTCATCCGGGCATCGTGACTGCGATCGAGGCCGCCATGAACCCGGCCGAGTTCATCGAGACTGAGTTCAAGCCCGAGGCAGCGGCCGAGTACCTGAACAAGTACTTGGCCTTCGACAACTGGGAAGTCGTCCCGTCGGGCGACCATTACCGATTGCGGCGGCGTGGAGAGAGCTTGGTCGCATGCGAGGTGAAGCTCGAACCTCATCAGCACGCGAGCCACGAGTACATCCAGGAGCAGCTCGACAAGTGTGAGCGCAAGCTGCGGGACGACGATTACGACGGCGCGATCACGAACGCGCGATCGGTCGTCGAGTCCGTTCTCACCGACGTTGAGCGTCGCCTCGATCCCGCGCCGCCGAAGTACGACGGGGATCTCGTGAAGCTCTACAAGCGCGTCCAGAAGCTGCTCAACCTCGATCCCGAGCGGAAGGACATCGCGGAGAACCTGAAGCAGTTGCTCGGTGGGCTGGCGAGCATCGTTGCCGGAGTCGCGCCGTTGCGAAACAAAATGAGCGACGCCCACGTGCGGACCTACAAGCCCGCGCGCCACCACGCCAAGCTCGCGGTCAACGCGGCGAAGACGCTGCTCGACTTCGTGTACGACACCTTTGAGTACCAGAAGTCGGCGGGCCGGATTCGAGAGCATGAGGCCGCGCAGTAGTCGGCGACCGAACCCAGCTAGTATCACGCAGGCACGTGATGGACTCCGGGCGTGCCCGACCGGGCCTAGGGAATGGCGCGATCGTGAGCGCAGCGGCACAGCGCACGTTGCTCGAGCTCGCCGCGCGAGTTCACCTTGGTCCAGAGCTGATCGAGCGCGCCTTGGATGGGATTCTTCACGCGACCTACCCGCTCCGCGTTCGGTGGTCGAGCACGATTGACTGCGGGTGTCGCGTCGCGACGACGCAAACAGTCGCCCACGCGGTGAATCCTCGTACGAGTCGATCAGCTGAGCTACGGGCGCGAAGAGTTGGTCGGGGAGATGGGAGTCGAACCCACGACTCGTAGCACCCAAAGCTACGCCTCTACCAACTGAGGTACTCCCCGGATCGCGCTGGAGACTAGCTCACACCCGCCGGTCCTGCGAGTTCTCCGCGGGCTCGCCGAAGCAGCTTGGACCGACTTCTCCCCGCCGCGCGAGTATCCGCCACGGGCCGGCGCGTGTAGCCTATCCGCCCCGCGCATCGCGCCGAGCGCGCGCGGCGTCGGTCGCACGGGCAAGGCAAGGATTCGAAGCGGAATGAAGGTTCTCGTCGTCGGCGGCGGTGGCCGCGAACACGCTCTCTGTTGGAAGATCGCGCAGTCGCCCGAGTGCGACGAGATCGTGTGCGCGCCCGGCAACGCCGGCACCCAGGGGATCGCTCGCAACGAGCCCGTCGCCGCGAACGACGTGAAGGGGCTCTTGAAGCTCGCGCAGAAGGAGCGGCCGGATCTCGTCGTCGTCGGGCCGGAGGAGCCGCTGTGCCTGGGGCTCGCGGACGTGCTCCGCACCGCGGGCTTCACCGTGTTCGGTCCCGGGTCCGCGGGCGCCATGCTCGAAGGCTCGAAGGTGTTCGCGAAGGAGCTCCTCGACCGCCACCGCATTCCGGGCGCGACCGATCGCCGCTTCGACCGTTCGGGAGCGGCGAAGAGCTACCTCGTGTCGTGCACGCAGTGGCCGCAGGTCGTCAAGGCCGACGGTCTGGCCGGCGGCAAGGGCGTGTTCGTCGTCCCCGACGCGCGCGCGGGCTGCGTCGCGATCGACACGATCATGGAGAAGAAGACGCTCGGCGCCGCGGGCGCCAAGGTCGTCATCGAGGAGTTCCTCGTCGGCGAGGAAGCCAGCGTGCTCGCGATCACCGACGGCGAGACGATCCTGATCCTCGAACCGGTGATGGATCACAAGCAGGTCGGCGAGGGCGACCAAGGTCCGAACACCGGCGGCATGGGCGTGTACTCGCCGGTGCCGACGCTCACGCGCCGCATCCAGCGCCAGATCGAGCAGCGCATCGTCGGGCAGACCGTGCACGGCCTGCGCACGGAGGGGATCGAGTTCCGCGGCGTGCTCTTCGTCGGCTTGATGCTGACCGAGAGCGGGCCCAAGGTGCTCGAGTTCAACGCGCGCTTCGGCGATCCGGAAGTGCAAGCGATCGTCCGGCGCATGAAGAGCGATCTCTTGCCGATCCTCCACGCCGCGGCTTCGGGGAAGCTCGCGACGATCGAGCCGCCCGAGTGGGATCCGCGCGTCTGCGTCGGCGTGGTCGCGGCGGCGGAGGGCTATCCGGGGAAAGTGCGCAGCGGCGATCCGATCCGCGGGCTCGACGACGCGGCGGCGGTGCCCGAGGCGGTCGTCTTCCACGCCGGAACCACCAAGAACAAGTCGGGAGAAGTCGTCACCGCGGGCGGGCGTGTCCTGTGTGTCACGTCGCTCGGCGGCGACATCACCGAGGCGCGCACGCGCGCGTACGCGGCCTACGACCAGATCGAGTTCGCGGGCAAGTTCTGCCGGCGCGACATCGGCGTGCGCTCGTCGCACCGGCCGCTGATCTCGGCCGGTGAGGAGAACGACTGATCCGCTCCGCGTCGCGCGAGCGGGATTCGCGGGCTAGGATCCTCGCAGCGTCGGCTCGCCCGACGCCGCCGCCGTGAATCAAGACGCGATCGTCAAACGCTTCGAGCGCTTCCTGCGCTCGCGCTCACTCAAGCTCACGACGCAGCGGCGGCGCATCTTCGATCGCGCGTTCGCGACGCACGAGCACTTCAGCGCCGAGATGCTCTACGCCTGGCTCCGCGACGAGCCGGGCGTGCGGGTGTCACGCGCAACCGTGTACCGCACGCTCGGGCTGCTCCTACAAGGGCAGTTCATCGGCGCGCTCGATCCGGGCAAGGGCGAGCTCTACTACGAGCACGTCCTCGGTCACGCGCACCACGACCACTTGATGTGCATGGACTGCGGCAAGATCGACGAGTTCCACGACGAGCGCATCGAGGACCTGCAGCTCGAGGTGTGCCGCAAGAAGGGCTTCACGCTCGTGACGCACGATCTGCGCTTGCGCGGCTACTGCAAGAGCTGCGCGAAGAAGCGCGCCGCGAAGCTCGCGAGCACGCGGGCGGTGTAGGGGCGCTCACGCGCGCGCCTGGTTCGGCGGCGATACGAAGAGGACAGGACCTCGTCGCGGGCACACCTCCCCCCTGAACCAGCCGCTGCGCAGCGAGCCCGAGCTGCTCCGCGGGACCGCGCGCGGCGATCACGCGAGCTTCGTGGCCGTCGCTCGCGGCGACGGCAAAGGAATCGTTACTGCTCCAGGGCAGCGACGATCTTCTGGAACGTCAACTCGGCGATCTCGCCGTTGTTCACGCCGTACTTCTTGGCCGACACCTTCAAGAGGCTGCGGTTCAGGTCGTACGTCTCGACGTGCACGGTCACCTTCGCGCCGTCGATCTCCGCGTTCGCGGTGCGCACTTCGTTGTCGACGTCGATCGGCTTGAGGCTCGAGTGCGACAGCGTCGTCTTCGTCGTGCTCCAAACCTTGTTCACGTCGGCGTTCAGGTGTCCGACGTAGATGTTGTTGTCCATCATCTCCTGGCTGATCAGGACGCCGGCGCCGACACCGAGCGCGGCGGCGGCGCAGGACTGGAACAGCGGAGCGATGAGGACGAGAGAGAGCAGGGTCTTCGACATTTCTCGGATGTTGGGTTCGAGGTTCGACTAGACCGGCGCGCCCGAAGCGGCTTCCACCAACCGGCGGTAGAAAGCCAGCCCTTCGCCTTCCGTGCGGACCGGCAGGCGCGTCCAGTCGGGATGGTGCCAAGGAGTCACTTTGCGCTCGGGGTGCGGCATCAGCCCGAGCACGCGGCCGGTCGGATCGCAGATGCCCGCGATCTCGTGCACCGAGCCGTTCGGATTGTCGGGATAGCGAT
This sequence comes from uncultured Planctomycetaceae bacterium, assembly GCA_964592795.1. Lineage (GTDB taxonomy): Bacteria > Planctomycetota > UBA1135 > UBA1135 > JANLUN01. Next base: position 5,877 of record CAZQHA010000188.1, read on the forward strand.
CGGCACGCTCTCCGCCCTCGCGGACGTAGCGCAGCGCGATCTGTCGATTGGCGACGAGCCTGGCGAGCGTCGCTTCGTCCTTGACGACGAAACGACCCTCGCCGTGCGCGATCGGTGCGGGCCAGGGCTCGCCCGGCTCGATCCACGGACACGCACAGTCCTGCGAGGCCAGGTTCACCCAGCGACACTCGAACTGATTCGAGGCGTTGTCGGTCAGCGCGATGCTGCGTGCCGCGACGCCGGGCTCGAAGAGGCCGGATTCGACGAGCACCTGGAACCCGTTGCAGACGCCGAGCACGAAGCCGCCGCGCTCGACGAAGGCCGTGAGCTCGCGCTGGAGGCCGTGCCTCAGCTCGAGCCCGAAGACGCGGCCGGCGGCCACGTCGTCGCCGTAGCTGAAGCCGCCCGGGATCACGAGCAGCGAGTAGTCGCCGAGCCGCGCGGGCTCGGACAGGACGAGCTTCAGGTGCAGGAGGTCGACCGCCGCTCCGGAGAGCTCGAGCGCGCGCACGGTCTCGCCGTCGCAGTTGATGCCCGCCGTGCGGAGCACCAATGCGCGGGTGCGCGTGTTCGAAAAGCGGCTCGACATGACTGACCCTCTCGCGAGCTGCGGAGTCATCCTTGGAATCCTCCGTGGAACGCCTGCCGCAGCTCTTCGACTCCGACGTCGAGAAGGAGATCCCCGCCGGTCCCGCGGACCGCAAGTCGCCTCTCCGAGGTCACCTTCCCGATGGACGCGAAGGGGAGTCCCGCGAGTTCTTTCTCGAACTCGTGTGCTCGCCCCTCAGCGACCTCCACCAAGAAACGCGAACACGATTCCGAATACAAGCGTGCGCTGTCGGGATCGTACGAACGATCGAGCGAGTCGACCGGCACCTGCGCGAGCTCGATCGCCGCGCCGAGCTCGCCCGCGAAGCACATCTCGGCGATCGCGACGGCGAGCCCGCCTTCGGAGAGGTCGTGGCAGCTCGCGACCGAGCCCGACCAGATCGCCCGCGAGAGCGCGCGCATCGTCCGCGGCGCGAGCGCGAGGTCGGGACGCGGAACGCGACCGCCGTCGAGGCGCCGCAGGTCGAGGAAATGCGAGCCGCCGAGCTCGCCCTTCGTCCGTCCGACGAGGTAGATCCGCGATCCGGCGCGCTTGAAGTCCATGCTCGTCGCCCGCGCGACGTCGGGGACGACCGCCAGCGCCGAGACGAGCAGCGTCGGCGGGATCGAGAGCGTGCGATCGCCGACGCGGTACTCGTTGTTCAGGCTGTCCTTCCCGGAGATGAACGGCGTCCCGAACGCCAGCGCGGCGCGCTGGCAACCCCGCGCCGCGAGCACCAGCGCGCCCAGCTGCTCGGGCTTGTCGCAGTTGCCCCACGAGAAATTGTCGAGGATCGCCGTGTGGTCCAGGTCTCCGCCGACCGCCACGACGTTCCGCAGGGCTTCGTCGATCACCGCTTCGGCCATCGCGCCCGGGTCGAGCAGCCCGTAGCGCGGGTTCGCCCCGCACGCGATGGCGAGGCCCTTGTTCGAGTCGTCGAGCGGGCGCAGCACCGCCGCGTCGCCGGGCGCGTCGCGCCGCACGCCGACGAGGGGCTTGAGCACCGAGCGACCCTGCACCTCGTGGTCGTAGCGGCGGATGATCCACTCCTTGCTCGCGATGTCGGGCGAGGCCAAGAGTCCCAGCACGACGCCGCGGTGGTCGGCGACCTTGGGGCACCCCGGGTCCGCCTTCGCCGGCGCCTTCCAAGTCGCGCGTCGCACCGTGCGCGGTGTCCCTTCGTGGAGGAAGCGCAGATCGAGGTCGGCGAACAGCTCGCCGGACGCGAAGAGCTGGAGCCGCCGCGTGCGGGTGAACTCGCCGATGACGGTCGCTTCGACGTCCTCCGCCGCGAAGATCGCGAGCAGGCGCGCGACCGACTCGGGCGGGACCGCGAGCACCATGCGCTCCTGCGCCTCGCTGATCCAGATCTCCTCCGGGGAGAGGCCGGGGTACTTGAGCGGGACGCGCTCGAGGTGGACGACCGCGCCGGTCTTCTCCGCCATCTCGCCGACCGCGGACGAGAGGCCGCCGGCGCCGCAGTCGGTGATCGCACGGTAGAGCTTCGCGTCGCGCGCTTGCATCAGCGCGTCGAGCACGCGCTTCTCCGTGATCGCGTCGCCGATCTGGACCGCCGCGCTCGAGACGACCTCGGACTCGTCCGAGAGCTCGATCGACGAGAACGTCGCGCCGTGGATGCCGTCGCGTCCGGTCCGCCCGCCGACGACGACGATCTGGTCGCCCGGCTCCACGGACTTCGTCGCGGCCCAGTGCGGCAGGATGCCTACGGTCCCCGCGTACACGAGGGGGTTGGCGACGTAGCCGGGATGGAACCACACGCCGCCCGACACGGTCGGGATCCCCATGCGGTTGCCGTAGTCGCGCACGCCCGCGACGACGCCGCGCAAGATGCGCCGCGGATGCAGCGTGCCCTTCGGCAATTCCTCGCGCGGCGTGTCCGTCGGCCCCACGAAGAACGCGTCGGTGTTCGCGATCGGCCGCGCGCCGAGTCCGACGCCGAGCACGTCGCGGATCACGCCGCCGATGCCGGTGCCCGCGCCGCCGTACGGATCGATCGCGCTGGGGTGATTCCGAAAAAGTGGTTATTGCACATGATGGAA
>CAZQHA010000189.1:0-8523 GCA_964592795.1 uncultured Planctomycetaceae bacterium
TCCATTGCGAATCCTCCAGGCCCCGGTGCCCGGGATGCGAAGTCGATGCGCAGACTCGTCGCATCGCTCGGCTTCCTGCCGATGGCGATGGCGACGGGCACGGGAGCCGAGGTCCAGAAGCCGCTCGCGACCGTCGTCATCGGAGGCCTGGTGTCGAGCACGCTGCTGACTCTGGTCGTGCTGCCGGCTCTATACCGGATCTTCGAAGGTCGAGGCAGGGAAGTGAAGCAGCACGTCCCCGCGCCGACCGTCCTTCCCCAACCGTCTCACTGATTCATCGAAAGGAAATGACCATGAACCTCCATCGCTTCGCAATCGCCTTCTTGTTCACGAGCGTGCTGATCGTCTGTGCGTGCTCGAAGCAAGCGGCGGACGACGGACACGGCCACGCACACACCGCAGACGACGGACACGGCCACGACCACGGCACCGCTGCTACGACTCAGGCCGCTCAGCACGGCAGCGCCAACGCCGTCGCCGGCTCATACGAGGACTGGTGCGGCGAGCACGCAGTCCCGGAATCGAAGTGCACGCGCTGCAATACGGCTCTCGTTGCAGCGTTCAAGGCGACCGGTGACTGGTGTCAGGAGCACGGCCTGCCCGAATCACAGTGCCTCAAGTGCGATCCCAGTCGCAAGATGACTCGACCGCCGAAATCAGCAGCGAAGTGATGCGCTTCCTGTTGATGGTCGCCGTGTGCGCGGTCCGGATCTCTGCCTGCGACCGGCGGGTTTCGGATCTGCAAGAGTCCAGCACCGCGCGCGCGGTTCCAACGGCGGACGCGTTCTGCGCCGACCACGGCGTCGCCGAGGCCGTGTGCACGAAGTGCAATCTAAATCTCGCCGTGATCTTTCAAGGAGAAGGGCGACAGGTGTCCCGAGCACGGCTTACCCGAGTCCTTCTGCCCGACGTGCCATCCCGAGCGCGGCGGGCGGCCTGCGGCCAACCTTGCGGCTGGTGCGCCTGCGACCGGCGTGAAGGTGAAGCTCGCCAGCGCAGACACGGCTCGCGTCATCGGCATCGAGACCGTGGAGGCGCGAGCCGCGGAGACCGCCGACGAGGTCGACGATCTTGGAACGGTCGCCTACGACGCGACCGAGCGAGCGGAAGTCAACGCGCGCGTCCGCGGCGTCGTGCGCGAGCTCCTCGTCGAGGTCGGAGCACGCGTCGAAACGGGGACGCCACTCGTGCGGATCGAGAGTGCCGAAGTCGGCGCCGAGCAGTCGCGGCTGCTCGCAGCGGCTTCACGGATCGAGGTGGCGCGTGCGGCGCACGAACGCACGAAGGCCATGTTCGACAAGGGCTGGCGCAAAAGGACGTGCTCGAAGCGCAGCTCGCGCTCGACAGCGCGCGCGCCGACCAGGCCGAATCGCAGGCTGCACTCGGAATCGTCGGCGCCGACGCCGTGAGCGGGACGACGTTCACGTTGACAGCTCCGCTGGCGGGGACCTGCGCCACCTCACGACGACGATAGGACGGATGGTCGCTGCCGAGGCGATGCTGTGCGAGATCGTCGATACCCGGACGATTTGGGCTGAACTCGACATCCCCGAGTTCGAGCTCGGCCGCGTGCGGTCGGACCAAGAGGTCCTCGTGACTTCGCCAGCCTTGGGAGCGCGGGAGTTCGCGGGTCGAATCGACTACGTGACGCCCGAAATCGATCGCCACACACGGATAGCGAAAGCGAGAGTGCGCCTTATCAACGAGGACGGTGCCTTTCGGGCGAACATGTTCATTTGCGGTCGAATCGCGCTCGGCCCGAAGCACGCGCGCGTGCTCGTACAGCGCAGCGCGGTCCGGGCCGCCAAAAGGGGCAGAGCTCGTGTTCGTGGAACTCGAGCCCGGGACGTACGAGACACGCCGCGTGCATGGGTCGCTGAACCGCGGCGACCTCGTCGCGCTGGCGGACGGTGTCGAGCCGGGCGAGCGCATCGTCGTCGCGGGCAGCTTCCCTTCTGACGACGGAAACGTTGAAGGGCGAGATCGGCGCCGGTTGCTGTGCAGAAGAGTAGCGGCTGATGCTCGCCCGAATCATCGAGCTCCCGCTGCGTCACCGTCTCGTCCTGATCCTCGTGTGGGTGGGGATCACGTTGGCGGGTCTGATCGCTTTCCGGCGACTACCAATCGACGCCTTCCCGGACGACGCCGGTCCAGGTGCAGATCAACATGGTCGCTCCCGCGCTCTCGCTCTTGGAGATCGAACGTCAGGCGACGGCGCTCGTGGAGCAAGCGCTCGGGGGGCCAGGTCTCGAGGAAGTGCGCTCGCTCTCGCGCTTCAGTCTCTCGCAAGTGACCCTGACCTTCGAAGACGGAACCGACATCTCGCTCGCACGTCAATTCGTCGCCAAACGGCTCAGCGCGATCGCGCTGCGCGCAGGGATCGAACGCCCGCAGATGGGACCGGTCGCGACACGACTCGGCGAAGTGTTCCACTACCTCGTGACCAGCGACGACGCGTCGCTTTCTGGGGTGCGAACTGCGCACGATGGGATCATCCGCCTGCAACTGCATTCTCTGCCCGGCGTCGCTGAGGTCAACGCATGGGGCGGTGACGAGCGTCAGTTCCAGGTAGTCGTCGATCCCGTCGAGCTTCAGAAGCGAGCGCTGAGCCTGGCGGATCTCGTCGAAGCCATCGAGCGCAACAACGAAAACGTCGGCGGCGGGACACTCGACGGTTCCGGCGAATCCGCGCTGTTCCAAGGCATCGGGCTCGTCGCTAAGCCGGCGGACATCGAGGGAATCGTGATCGCGGGAGAAGCCGGCGTTCCGATTCACGTGCGCGACGTCGCGCGAGTCGTCGACGGTCGTGAGATCCGCCGCGGAGCCGTGACGGCCGACGGCAAGGGTGAGGCCGTGCTCGGATTGGGTTTCCTCTTGATCGGCCAGAATAGCCACGACGTGACACGCGCGCTTTCGGCGCGGCTCGCGGAGGTCGAGACAAGTTTGCCCCGCGGGATACGCGTCGAGCCGGTCTACGAGCGAAGCGAGCTGCTGGCGACACGCCTTGGGAGCGAATTCGTACCGCGGCTCGCCGAGGGCACGATCGTCATCAACACCGTCCGGCACTCGGGCGTCTCCGTCGAGGAGTCCGTGCGCTACGGCACTCAGATAGAGCGCGCATTGCTTGCGACATTCCCGGACGAGATCGAGCGCGTGTGGACACGCACAGGCACGGCTGAAGTCGCGACCGATCCCCCGGGGCTTCGAGCTGTCCGACGGCTGTATTTCACGTACGGCCGCGTGATCGACGCGCTGCGCGTTTTCACGGGAGTACCGTTCGCTGCGACCGGAGGCATCGTCGCACTCTGGGCGCGCGACCTGCCCTTCAGCGTGTCGGCCGGAGTCGGATTCGTCGCGCTGTCGGGTGTGTCGGTTCTCGGGGACCTGGTCCTCGTCTCGACGATTCGACAGCTCGTCGCGGAGGGTCTGCCGTCGCTCGAAGCGGTCATCGAGGCGGCGGAGCGACGCCTGAGGTCGGTGTTGATGACGTCGCTCGTCGCCGCGATCGGATTCGTCCCGATGGCGTTGAACACCGACATGGGTGCGGACGTGCAGCGTTCGCTTGCCACGATCGTCATCGGTGGCCTCGTGTCGTCGACTCTGCTCACCCTGATCGTACTGCCGTACTCTATACCGTGACGTCGTGCGCCGCGCGCCGCGCGTACGAGCATGCAAATCGGCGTTGATGCGGATCGGCGCGAACAGCACGGTCGTGTCCGCCGCCTGCGACCAGATGAGCGAGATCGGGCGTTCGCTCTCGCGCAGCACCCACGCGAAGACCGTCCTCAACGGGACTAGGCTCATCCACGCGATGATCACGACCGTCGCGCAACCTGATTGAGGGCGCGATCCTTGTCGTCACCCTGCGCTTCCTGCTGCCCGGCAACATTCGCACGGCGACACTCGCCGCGTCCGCGATCCCGCATCTCGACGCTGCTCACGGGGCCGGAGTGGTCAGAGCAAGATCCTCGGCGACCTGATGAATCCGGTTGCGGCAACCGCGCTACCACGGCCACGGGATGAGGACGCGACGCTTCTCGCACTCGTCCGGGATCCCGTTCTTGTTGTCGTCGGCCGACGTCTCGTTCGCGATGTCGATCGCGTCCTCGACGTCGTTGTTGTTGCAGTCGAAGTAGACCGAGACGGCCGACGCGGCGGCGTCCATCTCGTCGCCGAACTTCGCGCCCTGCGTGCGCGCGGTCGCCAGGCCCAGGTTCTCGGCCGCGATGAAGATGCCGGGCCGCGCGCCGAGCGTCGGCGGCGTCGTCAAGATGTCGCCCGGCTCGATCGGGATGCCGAAGATCGAGTCGAGGTCGCCGACGACCGCCGATCCGCGGCGCACGGAGAAGAGGAGCATGTCGGTCGCGCCGGTCGTCCAGTCGTACGGCGTGATGCTGCGGTTGAACACGCCGTTGCCGTTCTCCCACAGGATGATCGCGTCCAGGTCGTCGGTGCCGGTGCCTTCGAGATCCAGGCCCAGCTGCAGCGTCGTCGCCCACACGGTCGGCGTTCCGCCCGCGACGAGCGTGCGCAGCACCTGGCCCGGCAAGAAGCCCGCGGCCGCGGCCGAGCCCGTGTTCGGGACGCCGGTCAGCGGGTCGACGAAGCTCGCGTCGAGCGAGAAATAGAACGCGGCTCCCGGTCCGCTCGGCAGGCCGCCGAGCTCGATGGCGTCGATGTTGTCGCCCGGATCCGGTGGCGTGCCCGGAGGATTCGGCTCCTCGAGACCGACGCCGCGGTAGCGGAAACCGGACGCGCTCTGCAGTCCGTTTCCATCGAGCACGCCGACGTTCGTCGGCGCTGCGACCCCCGCGGGCGGCAGCGGCCCGGGCGGCAGGTTCGGCGTCGTGAACGCGTCCGCGCACGCGTCGAACGCGAGCGACTCCGTCCGCACGTTCGGACCATTGATCGCGGCGGGGAACGACGTCGCGAACTCGTCGACGGAGTACCACAGGCGCGTCACGCCCGGCGTCACGGGCCCCAGGACTCCCGGCGGTCCGCTCGGCAGGTCGCTGAACCGGCGCTCACGACCGAACGAGAGTGCGTCGACCTCGATCTGACACGGATGCGGCGGAATCGGGTTGCAGGCGGAATAGAGCGCCAGGCCGAGCTGTCCGCCGTTGACCGCGATCGCGGGGTTTCCGAGCGGTCCGAAGCGCGGTCCCGGCGGCGGGGGCCGCAGGATGTCCGCTTCCGTGATCGGGATCGGCGGGGTCGTCGCGATCGCGCTCTTCGTGGGGCCCTGCCAGTCGATCGAGTAATTGACCTGTGCCTGTGCGCGCTCCACGGCGAGCGATCCGATGACGGCGAGCGACGCCGCGGTCAAGAACCGCTGCGCCGTGCGCGATCGAGCCGATAGGGGGAGCGTCATGGCGGGGCTGCGCCGGTGGAACCCCGGGGGAGGGGAGAACTTGGCGAGTGCGTCTCTGTGTGGTGAGAGGCCCGCCTGTGGACGGAATTCTCGGGGAAATGGTTCCTAGCGCCGAATTCTATCGCCGCTCCCGAACGCCCGGCGTCGGGGCTTACTCGTATGGGAGCGGGTCCGCCAGCCGAGCCTCGCGCTGTCGCTCGTTGACGGTCAGCTCGCGCGGCTTGCGCGCCTGGGCGGCGGGCAGCGGATCGACGGGCCAGATCGACACGGTTCCATCCTCACGACCGGCGATCACGCGCAAGCTCGACGCGTCGGTGTTGAACGCCGCGCTCAGCACGGGCGACTTCGATCCGACTCTCTGCACGAGCGGCCGGCCGGTGCTCGCGTCCCAGACGTAGAGCGTGGAGTCGCGCGATCCGGACAGGACGAGGCGTCCGTCCGACGAGAACGCGTCCACCGTGATCGCGCCGTCGTGCATGTTCTCGTTCTGCGGGCGCGTCTTCGTCTCCATGTCCAGCACGATCGCTGTCTTCGAGCGCAGGCCGCGCACCAAGAGTCGCTTGCCGCTCGCGTCGAACAGGACGCGCTGCGGGTCGGTCATCACGAACTCCGCTTCGCGCGAAGGCGCGCCGGTCCGCGCGTTCCAGAAGCGCACACGACTGTCGGCGCACGCGGCGGCGATCTCGTTCGAGCGCGGGTGCCACTCGACGTCCGCGATGCCGCGCTTGCCCTCGAGGGCGCTCTCGAACTCCACGCTCGACACGAGCTCGCCGCCGGCGGTCCACACGCGCACGCGGTCGTCGCCGAATCCCGCCGCCACGAGGTTCGCATCCGGGGCGAAGCGCGCGCATGTGATCGTCGCGCCCTCGTCGCCGAGCACGATGGGTGCGGAATCGCCGTCCGTCCGCCAGATGCGCGCATGTCCGTCGTCGCACACCGACACGATCCGCTGGCCGGTGGCGTCGAAGCTGGCGAGCTTCACGGGCTGCGGGTGCGCGAGCTCGATGCAGCGCGCGTCGAGCTCTCCCGACGACCACACGCGCACGCGATGACCCGCGACCGTGAGCCGCGCTCGGCCGTCGGCGCTGAAGCACGCGTGTCGCACGGGTGCGTCGTGCTCGAGCACGCGCAAGACCTGTCCCGGCTCCTCTCCGCCGTCGCTCGACACGGACCACAGGCGCGCCGTGCCATCGTCCGATGCGGTGAGCGCGTGCGAGCCATCCGGGCTGAACGCGACCGAGCGCACCGCTCGCGTGTGCCCGGCGAGATCGAACGTGTCCGGTCGAGCCCCCGCGTACCACACGTGCGCGACGTTCGCGTTGCGCGCGGTCGTGACGAGGCGCCGTCCGGACATGGCCCATCTCACCGCGCGCCAGCGATACGTGCTGTCGAGGCGCAGTTGCGCCGCGCCCGTGCGCGCATCCCACACGCGAAGGGTCGTGTCGTTCGCCGCGACGGTCGCGAGACGCGTGCCGTCGGGATGAAACGCGGCGTGCACGACGAGCCGGCCGTCGTGACCAGGAACGTCCACGCGCGTGCCGCTGGCGAGATCCTCGATCGTGCACCAGCTGTCGCCGTCGCCGACGCCCGAGAGGACGAGGCGTGTTCCGTCGGGACTGAAGACGGCGAGCCGAGCGGTGCCGTCGAGCTCGATCGGTTGGCACAGCATCTCGCCGGTGTCCGCCTTCCACAGTCGCACGGTCTCGTCGCGCGCCGCGGTCGCGAGCATCGTCGCGTCGGGAGCGAACTCGCACGCGACGATGGGACCCGCGTGGCCGGCGAGCTCGAAGAGGCGCCGCCCGTCGCGCGCGTCCCAGAGGGTCGCCCGGTCCGCGCTCGCGTGCGCCGGATCGGGCGTCGTCGCGATGCGTGTTCCGTCCGGAGAGAAGCGCGCGATGGGCGCCTCGCCGCCGCCGACGTCGAGCGCGTACGTCTCGCGCCAGCTGGCCGTATCGAAGACGTGCGCGCGCCCGTCCTTCGCGACCGTCAGGCACAGCGCCGCGTCACGGCTGAATTCGATCGAGACGATCGGCGAGTCGCCGCGGATCTCTTGGATCGACTCGCGTGCACCGACGTCCCAGATCTCGACGCCGCCGCGGGCGGATCCGGTCGCGAGCCACTTCCCGTCCGGGCTGTACGCGATCGCCGAGAGCGGAGCGGGCGCGCCGCTGAGCTGGGCGTCCAGCCGGCCGGTCTCGACGTCCCACACGTTCGCGTTCCCCGTCTGCAGCGCGACCGCCAGCATGCGCGAATCGGGACTGACCGCCATCGCCATCACGATCGGCGCCGGAGCGTTCTCGGGAGCCTTCACCGAGCGCGCCGGATCGTTGTCCAGCTCGTGCCGGAGGTAGCACGCGTCGAGCGCGGAGAGGAGCGCCATGCGCGTGAGGTAGTTCGTGGTCGCGCCCGAGGAGTGCGCGAGCTCGGCGGCCTCGATCGCGAGCGCCAACGCGCAGCTGGGATCGTCCGAGATCAAGCGCACGCTGCGCTCGGCGAGCTGCTTCTCCAGCGCGAACCGCAGCGCGCGCTGCTCCCTCGCGAGCGCCCACTGCGACATCGCCAGACCCGCGCTGAGCGCCAGGATCGTCCCGATGATCGACACCGCCAGCGCGGGGTGCCGGCGCGTCCAGCGCGCGAAGCGCAGCGCGACGCCGGCGGGCCGCGCGCGGATCGGCTCGTACTCGCGGATGCGGCGCAGGTCCTCGGCGAGCTCGAGCGCGGTCGGATACCTGCGCGCTCGGTCCTTCTCGATCGCGGTCTCGAGCACGACCTTGACGTCCTCGTCGAGCGCGGGATTGTGCGCGCGCGGATCGGGCATCGGGTCGCGCTCGATCGCGCGGTAGAGCGCCAGTCGATTCGACGCGTCGAACGGGCGGTGCAACGTCAGCGCCACGTACAGCGTCACGCCGAGCGAGTAGACGTCCGTGCGCCGGTCGAGCTCCTCGCTCGAGCCGCGCAGCTGCTCGGGCGACATGTACGCCGGGGTCCCGAACACCTCGTCGGACTGCGTCAGGTCCGCCACGTCGGATCGCTCGTCGTGCGCCAGGCCGAAGTCGAGGATCACGGGCGTCTCGTCCGTGGCGACGATGATGTTCCCGGGCTTGATGTCGCGGTGGACGACGCCGGCCTCGTGCGCGGCGTGCAGCGCGCGC
>CAZQHA010000190.1:0-8486 GCA_964592795.1 uncultured Planctomycetaceae bacterium
GACTCGGACAACGTCGATCACGTAGTGAATATCTCAGGGCCCGCTTCCGCGGTCGCCGGCGCCGTCGTGCTCGACGGGTTCACGATCCGCAACGGCAACGCGCGCGTCTCCGGCGGCGGCATCTACGCGATGCCCGTTCTGATCTCGCCGCCGGGCGCGATCCCGCCGGTCTTCGGCACGGCGAACTTCTTCCTGCGCAACTGCACGATCCTCCAGAACAAGGCCGCCGTGCAGGGCGGCGGGCTGTACACGCAGCTCGGTCGCGCGGACATCGCGTGGTGCACGTTCGCCGAGAACGTCGCCGAGTCGGGCGGCGCCATCCATCCGCAGGCGGCGGCGGTCCACGTCTACAACTCGCGCTTCCTCGCCAACGAGGCGACGGTGCGCGGCGGCGCAGTCGACGCGGTCTCCATCTACTACAGCCCGGACACCGGGCCGGCGCTGTGGTTCGTCAACTCCGTGTTCGATCGCAACCGCGCTCCGACGGGCGGCGCGGCCTTCATCGCCGGATCACAGAACACGGCCGCGAGCGCCGCGTTCGCGAACTGCACGTTCATGCGCAACGAGGCGACGGTCGCAGGCGGCGCGATCGCCGTGCGGCCGAGCCCCAGCCCGATGAATCAGCCGCACGTCTTCGTCGACAACTCGATCCTGTGGAACAACGCCGCCCCGTCGATGGCGCAGGTCGGCGTGATCGCGCCGCCGCCGCTCCTGGCGGACCTCGTCGTCCGCATGTCGATCGTCCAAGGCGGATTCCCCGGCGAGAACGTGTCGATCGATCCGAAGTTCGCGGACGCCGACGGACGACTGGCGGCCGATTCCCCCGCGATCGACTCGGGAAACAGTGCACTGACGCCGCCCGACCTGTTCGATCTGGACTTCGACGGCAGCGCGAGCGACGTGTTTCCCTACGACTTGGGTTCCCTGAATCGATTCCGTAACGATCCGAGCTCGAACCCCGCGCTGTCCGGCGTCGATCCGTTCGGATACGGAGGCATCGTCGACCTCGGCGCCCACGAGTTCCAACCGCCGCCGGCACTCATGTCGCGCTGATCTCGATTCGCGCTTCACCGCTCTCTGACGACGGCCGGCGCGTCGTGCCGGACTTTTACCGGGCGGTGCCTGTTTCTTCGATGCGTGCGTGACGTATGCGGATAGTTCGTCCTATCCCGCGTAGGACGAGTCCCGTCCGCCGTCCGCATCGAGACCCCAGGAACAGCGAGCCCCCCAATGACCTCCTCCCAGTCCGCCACCCGTCCCCAATCCCAGACCCACCGAGTCCTGGTCGTGGAAGACGAGGAGAACCTGGCCCTCGGTGTTCGCGACGCGCTCGAGCACGCCGGTTTCCAGGTCGAGGTCGTCGGCGACGGTCCGCGCGCCCTCGACACGATCCGCAAGAACCAGCCGGACCTCGTCGTGCTCGACCTGATGCTGCCGGGGATGAGCGGTCTCGAGATCCTCGGCCACCTGCGCAAGGAGCAGCGCGACGTGCGCGTCGTGATCCTGACCGCGCTGGCCAGCGAGAACGACCTGATCCACGGGTTCGAGCTGGGCGCCGACGACTACATCAAGAAGCCCTTCAGCCCGCGCGAGCTCGTCGCGCGCGTCGAGGCCCAGTTCCGCCGCAAGGAGATGGACACCACTCCTCCGCCGCGCCTGGAGCTCCCCGGCGGTATCCTGGTCGACCTGGCGCGGCTGGAAGTGCACCGCGACGGACAGGTGATCGCGCTGACCCCGCGCGAAGGCGACATCCTCCAGTACTTGATCAAGAATCGCCATCGCGTGGTCACGCGGGATGACCTGCTCCTCGACGTCTGGCACTACAGAAGCGCGAACGTCGAAACGCGCACCGTGGACATCCACATCGTGGGGCTCCGCCGCAAGGTCGAACCCAACGCGGCCGAGCCGACACTGATCCAGACAGTGCGCGGCAAGGGCTATCGTTGGTTCAGCTGACCACCAGGAACACCGCACTCGTCCTGTACGGCGTCTTGCTCGTGCTGCCGACCCTCGTGCTCGGCGGCCTGCACTGGCACCAGCTGCGCTCGGATCACGAGGCCGAGCTCGCGGCGGTGCCCGACGACGCCGCCGATGCCGCGCGCCGCCTCCGCGAGGCGATCAAGCGCCGCCTGACCGACCTCGTCGAGCGCGAGGACGCGCGGCCCTTCTACCACTACAAGAAGAACTACTTCCCGCCCGGCACGATCGGCGCCGAGCTCGCGTTCGCGCCTTCGCCGCTGTCTAGCGGAGCGGTGCCGCGCGGCGTGATCGGCTGGTTCAGCTACCGGTCGGACGACGATCCGCTGCGCTCGATCGAGGTGTACGGAGGCGACCGCGAGAACGATCCGAGCTGGCCGGCCGAGTCCGCGGGGTTGACGCGCAGCGTCGAGGAGCTCGTGAAGCACGACATGCAGGACGTGCTGCTCGTGCAGAGCATGCGCCTGCGATCGATGCGCACCGACGTGCTGCCTCTCGCCGCCGCGGCGGTGAACCTCTCGCCCGAGGAGGACATCGACTGCTTGCGCGACGAGCTGCCGGCGCTGCGCGGCCTGCAGGGCGAGACCACGAAGATCCACGTCTTCGCGATGCACCTGCGGTTCTACGTCGAGGACGGCGGCACGCCCCGGATCCTGGCGTCGCGATCCGTCGCCGTCGAGAAGAACCTGCGCCTCCTCGAGATGCCCTCGTGCTTCGCGAACATGGGCGGCGACACCGCGCTCGTGCAGGGGTTCTTCATCGATCCGGTGTGGTTCTTCAGCGAGATGCCGAGCTCGGTCGCGCGGCAGGTGCTCGACGTCACGCAGGAGTTCATCCCGTTCGGCGCGACGGACGCGCGGCCGCCCGAAGGCTCGCAGGTCATCCGCATCCTGCCGGTGAAGGAGCTGGGATTCGAGACCTACGACAAGGCGCACGAAGCGTACGGGCCGCTCGAGGTCGTGACGACGACGCGCGACATCGAGTCGCGCTTCCGATCGCAGTCGCTGCACTTCTTCGGCGTCGCCGGCATGTTGATCCTCTCGCTGTCGACCGGGATGGCGCTCCTCTTGCGCAGCGTGCGCCGCGACCTCGAGGCCGCCCACCGCACCGAGAACTTCGTCGCCGCCGTCACGCACGAGCTGCGTACGCCGCTGTCGTCGATCCGCCTCTACGGCGAGATGCTGCAGGATGGCTGGGTCGAGGATCCCGAGAAGCGCGCCGAGTACTACCGGCGCATCGTGCGCGAGACCGGGCGGCTCGAGACGCTCGTCGAGCGCGTGCTCGAGAAGAGCCAGATCACGTCGAACGAGGCGCGCCCGCAAGCCGGCGATCTGAACCGCGTGCTGGGAGCGCTCGCGCCGACCTTGATCGAGACCGGGGGGCGCAACGGGACGCCGGACCTCGTGTTCGAGCTCGCGGAGGAGCTCCCCGACGTGCTGCTCAACCCGGAGAGCGTCCGGTCGATCGTCGGCAACCTCGTCGAGAACGCGCGCAAGTACGCGCCGGTCCCGGTCGGCAACGCGTCCGCGGAGCCGATCCGCGTGGTGACGCGTCTCGTGCACGACAACGTCGTGATGGAGGTCAAGGACCGCGGCCCGGGCATCCCGCCCGCCGAGAAGAGCCGCATCTTCGAAGCGTTCTACCGCGTCGGGAACGAAGCGACGCGCACGGCGCGCGGAACCGGCCTGGGCCTCCACCTCGTCGCGCTGCAGGCGCAGGCGATGCAAGCGCGCGTCCAAGCGCTCGACCGCAAGGGCGGCGGCACGGTGTTCCGCGTCACGTTCAAGACGGCCGGCGGCGAGGCGGCGGGAACGGACCGAGCCTGACCGCGGCGTCGCGCGCGCCTACGGCTTCGGCGCGGAGGCGCCCGACGTCGCGAAGAGCGTCGCCGCCTCCTTCGTCGTCTCGACGGCGTCGTCGACCTTCTCGCCGATCGACTTCGCGGCCTTCTCGTGCGACTTGGCGTGGCCCTCCGCGCTGCGGACGTTCGCGGGCGTGAGATCTTGGTCCAGATACGCCACGAGGTCCTTCGTCTCGCTGACGTAGCGCTTGGTGTCGTCGACGACCGGCTGCATCTCGGCGAGCACCTTCTTCATCGCCTTCGAGAGCTTCTCGAGCCGGTCGTACGACTCCTGCTTCAGATCCTCGTCTTGGATCTGCGCCCAGTTCCGCGACCACTCGGCGAACATCTTCTCGGAGTCGGAGCGCGCGACGATGACGCGGTTCTCGAGCGACTTGCAGGACTTGGCGAGCGTCTTCGCCGTGCTCTCGAACGCCTCGAACGCGCGCTTGGGATCGCCTTCGGCGTTCGCGACCAAGTGCTTCAGAGCGGAGGCGACGGAGCTCGCGTCGGCCTTGACCGTCTCGGCGTTGGCGCACAACGCGTCGAGCTGCGGCGCCGTCTGCGCGACCCGGTCGTGTCCCGAGCTCTGACAGCCCGCGAGTGCGATCAGAAAGGTGATCCCAAGCGTGTGAGCGAGTTGCGTAGTCATTCGATTCCTCGACGATGTGAGCACGCGCGCGAGTCTACCCGGCGTGGATCTGATGTCGACCAGGGAATGGCCCTCCCGCTCACGGCCGGCCGTCGCCGGTCCGCAGCACCGCGAGCGGCCGGCCCGCGCCATCGAGCAACTCGATGCGTTCGTCTCCCATGGCGCGCCACGAATTGGTGTCGCCCAGAGCGCGGACGAACGCCGCCTCCTGTCGCATCCACGGCTCGGGACCCGCGCGCCGCGTCATCACCGCCGGTCCGAACTTCAGCGACGCCCCGGCCAACTCGTAGCCGCCGTGGAAGGTGTTCACGCCGCCGTAGCCGCTCGCGCGTTTCGACGCCGAGTCCAGTCGGACGTGCGCGGCTTCATCGTCGGCCGGAGCGGGCTGCGCCGGCGTTCCGCCGACCTCGACGAGCAGCCACGTGACGTTCTCGATCGACATGTCGCGGCTCGCCGCCGGCGGATCGGAACGACATCCGAACATCACGGACGCGGCGACGAGCCACGCCATCGCGAGAATTCCATTTCGCCCTTCCATAAGCCCCTCTCCGCCGTCTCGGCGCGTGCCGATGGGTTCAGGGCTCATGCTAGGAACATCGTTCCGTCGATTGCCACCCCGGCACCCCGGATCGCTCCCCGCGGCTGGCGACCTCGACCGACGCTTTGTTAGTCCTGTCGGCGAGCGAGTCGCCGCCCGCCCACGAAGTTGGACACCGAACCCGACAGCCCGCGCGCGTCGCGACGTCATACGTTCGCCTTCCTCGGCGCCGTCTTCCTCCACGCGCTCGCGTACTTCCTGCTCTCGCCGCCGTGGATGGGCGAGGACGAGCCGTGGCACTTCGAGTACGTCGAGCACGTGTCGCGCGGCCACCTGCCGGGCAATTGGCGAAAGATCCCGCCGACCGAGACCGGCGCGGACCCGCGCACGGTGCACACGACGTCGCACCTTCAGGTGCTCTCGCGGTTCCCGGAGATCTCGACCGAGGAAATCGATCTCACCGAGCGAGAGATCATGCGGTCGATGCGCGAGCAGAATTGGTGGCAGCGCGTCGACTGGGCGGGCAGCGAGACCGACACGCAGAACTTCGATCAGGTCGCGAAGAACTTCAGCGCGATGCCGCAGCCGCCGCCGTACTACCTGCTCGCGGGTACGTGGCTGCGTCTGTTCTCGTTCGACGACGTCGAGGCACGACTGTACGCCGCACGCGCGCTCTCGCTCTTGATCCATCTCGCGACCGCGCTCGCGGGGCTCGCGTTCGCGCGCGCGCTCTTCCGCGACGAGACGCTGGCGCTGTGCGCGGCGTTCTTGATCGCGTGGTTTCCGATGCACGCGCGACAGGCAGCCGTCATCAACAACGACCTGCTCGCGAACGCGTTCACCGCCGTCGTGTTCTGGCTCGGTGCACGGCACCTGACGAAGAGCGGCGGGCGATTCGATCCCGTGTGGATGCTCGTGCTGTGCGGGCTGTGCCTCTTCACGAAATCGTCCGCGTTCAGCGGCGTGATCGTCACCACGATCGCGGTGCTCTTGCGATCCACGGGGAAAAAAGTGGGGCTGCTGGCGGCGATCTTCGCGCTGGTCGCGACCGCGTCGTTCCTGTGGCTCAGAAACAGTCCGGCCGTGCCGAAGAGCTTTGCGAAGATGTTCCAGCGCATGGAGGCCGGCGCGTCGTGGGCCGTCCTCGAGAAGACCTGGACGACTTGGATCGCGTCGTTCAACTGGCACTCGCGCGAGCTGCCGGACACCGTGTACGTCGTGACCGCGATCGTCGCGCTCGCGGCGGCGATCGGCGCGCTGGTCTTCCTGTCGCGTGTCGACAGCAGCACGCTGCGACGCGGAGTCCTGTTCTGCTTCGCGTGCGTGCTGTGCCAGTACGCGCTGATCGTCCTTCGAGGCGAAGGCGCGGGCCGCTACATGATGCCCGCACTCCCGGCGGCCGCCGCGATCGTGACCACCGGCCTCGTCGCGATCTGGCCCGTCGAGCGGCGCCGGCTCGCTCTCTCGGCTCTCGCGATCGCGGTCGTGCTCTTCGACGCGCTGTTCCTGTGGTACGGCCTCGTGCCCAACCAGTACCTCTTGTGGAACGCGTGAGCGCCGTGCGCCTCCTCGTCGCCGCGCTGTGCCTGGCCGTGATCTCGGCCGCGCTCCTGTACACGTGGGCGGAGCGCGTTCCCGACCTCGAGCTGCGCACGACGCCGTGGCAAACGCACAGCGGCGCGATCTTGCCCTCGTATCCCGTCGGACAGTCGTTCGTGTGCGAGTCCGACGGCCTCTTCGCGATCGACGTCGCCGTGAGCAGCGACGGCCAGCCCCTGGGCGAGTTCCAGCTCACGCTGTCGGAGCGCGGCTCCGATGCCGGTGTCTTCCGTCGCGCCGTCGTTCCGATCGCCGGCGTTCCGCCGCAGGGCGCCTACCTGCGCTTCGCGTTCGAGCCCGTGGCCGATTCGGCCGGCAAGAGCTACGAGTTCCGCCTGTCCCCCGTCTCGTCGCTTCCGCGCGCCGTCCTCACTCCGTATCTCGTCTACCGCGGACAGGCGCAGAACGTGCGGCCGTGGGGCGATCACGTCGCCGGGGAGACCGAGCTCGAAGGCTCGTTCATCTGCGAGCACCCCGACCTGCGAGCGATCGGGATCGGCATCGTCGCGTTCGATCCGTCCGCCGGCGACGCGGAGCTCGACCTCTGGATCGCCGGTCAGGACGGTCCTCCGATCGCGAGCATCCGGCTCGCGCCGCGCGTTCCGATCGAGAACGGCTGGGCCTTCTTCTCGATGCCGGTCGTCCAGGAGAGCCGGTGGAAGACGTTCCGCTACGAGCTGCGCCTGCCGAAGAAGGCGCAAGCGAGCGCGGGCCCGGGCGGTTTGTCGATGATCAGCTACCACGGCGGCGGAAACGTGTCCCCGCGGCTCCTCGGGATGAGCGTGCGCGGGGAGGAGCTCGGGGATCGCGACCTCGTTTTCCGCGCGTGGTCGAAGGGCGGCGCCGAACGCATGCTCGCGCTGCTGCGCGAGCGCGGTGGCGCGCGGGTCGCGATCGCGTGGGGCCTGTGGATCGCGGCGTCGATCGCGATCCTGGTTCTTCTGCGCGGGGCGTCGCGCCGCTAGCGCTCGAGCATCTCCGCGAGCTGTCCGAGCACCTTCTTCCAATACGCCTTCATCCTCTCGGCCGCGCTTTCGCTCGCGAGCTTGCTGTGCTCGACCTGCACTTGGCTCTTCTGCGCGCCCTTGGCGTAGAACATCACGTCGAGGTTCGTCTTCCCGTCGACCCACGTGATGCGCATCGACTTCCTCGCGGTCGCCTTGCGGATCGTGAAGTTCGAGTCGGGTAGCCAGCGCTTGCGCAGCTTCGCGTCGTCCCACGCGTCGTAGAGCGCGCCGATCGGGGCGTCGACGGTCTTGTTGCCGCTGACGCTGAAGCCGTCGGGCTTCTCGTGCTTCTTGCGCAGGCCGCGCGCCTGCTCGTAGCCGACGGTCACCATCTGGCCCCACCACGGACCGACGTCGTGCTCCTTGTGCAGTATGGCGACGATGCCCTTGTGGTCGAGCTCCTTCGCGCCGGCCTTGTCGAGCACGCGACACCACTCCGCCCAATCCTTGCCGGTGGCCTTCTTGACGGCCTCGTCTCCGACGCTTTGGAGGTAGCCGTGCTTGGACGTGGGCTTCGAGCTCTTGCGGACGGCGGGCGTGGATGTCGACTTGGGCATGGATCGGTTCTCCGTCGCGTGGACCGGTTGCGATTGTACTGGGACGCTGGACAGCCGTCGGCGCGCCCTTCATCGTGGGCTCGCATGAAGCGCCCGGACCAGCGCGACGTCCTCGCCGCCACCGCGACGTTCCTGTTCGCGGGCGTCGTCGGGGCCGCCGGCGGCGTGATCGCGTTCGGGTTCCAGACGCTGGTCGAGCTCGCACAGCGGTTCTTCGTCGGTCCGGGCTCCTCGATCCTCGAGGCGGCGCGGGCGCTGCCCTGGTGGAAGTGCCTCGTCCTGCCCGCCGCGGGCGGATTGCTCGCGGCGCTCGTCA
>CAZQHA010000191.1:0-8470 GCA_964592795.1 uncultured Planctomycetaceae bacterium
ACGCGGTCGACGCCCCCCCACACGAGGCGCAGGGTCACGAGCGCGAACCCGATCGGCAGGACGCTCTGCACGAGCCAGACGGGGACGTCGTACACGAGGATCTTGCCGACTTCGCGCTCGATCGAGACGAACTCGTAGCTCGCGGCGCACAAGAACGCGCCGACCGCGGCCGCGATCGCGTGGCTGAAGAGCTTGGCGCTCGTTCGCCACTTCCCGGGGAGGAACGCCTCGGCCGTCGACAGCGAGAGCAGCTTGCCCTCGCGCGCGGCGACCGCGCCGCCGACCATCCCGATCACGAGCGTCAGGTGCTGCACGATCGAGCTCGCGCCCGAGATCCCGGTCTCGAGCGTCGCGCGCAAGCCGACTTCGAGCAGCGGGACGAGCACGACGCTCGCGAGCGCGGCGATGAGCAACGCGTCCTCGACGCGCGCGAAGACCGTCGCGGGCCACGGGCGAGCGCCGCCGCGCGAGTCGATCATCTCGTCCCGCTCTTGCGGTACTCCTCGAGCAGCTTCACGACCTCGTCGAACTGCTCGGCGGGCACTTCGGTGCCGCGCAGCCTCGGATAGATCGGCTCGACGAACTTCCGCCACGTCTCGCGCAGCTCGGGGGACACGTCGTGAACGACGAGGCCGCGCTTCTTCATGGCGTCGATCGACTGCTGGTTCTCGATCTGGTTCTTGCTGACGAACTCGTCGCCCGCGCCGTACGCGGACTCGCGCAGCGCCTTCTGCAGCGGCTCGGGGAACGTGTCCCACGTCTTCTTCGTGATCACGCCGCCGCCGACGAGCGGCGCCCAGTCGAGCGCGAGGAGGTGCGGCGCGGCGCCGTAGAGCTGGCTCGCGAGCGCGAAGAACGGCACGGCCGGAACGGCGTCGATCAGACCCGTCTGCAGCCCGGGCAGCATGTCGGCGACCTCGAGCGGCACCGGCCGGAAGCCGAGCGTCTTCATCAAGTCGACCTGCTCGTTGTCGCCCGACCAGGTGAAGAGCTTCACCTTCTTCAAGTCCTCGGGCGTCGTGATCGGCGCCTTCGAGAAGAACTGCACCCAGCCGACGTCGCCCAGGAAGAGCAGCACGAAGCCCTTCTCCTCCATGCGCTTCTCGATCGCCGGGCGCAGCTTCGCGCGCACGTGCGCCGCCTCGTCGAGCGATCGGAACATCATCGGCAGGTTCTGGAGCGCCGTGATCGACGGCTCGATCTCGCGCAGGCCCGTGACCGTCAGCACGCCGGCTTGGATCTGGCCGACGCGCATGCGGCTCACGATGTCCGATTCGCCGCCCATGACGCCGTCGGGGAGGATCGTGAGCTGCACGCCGCCGTCCGGCGCGTCGCGCCACTTCTCGCGCAGGCGCATCAGGATGTGGTGGAACGACGAATCCTTGGGCGCGAGCGTGGCGAGCTTGACGGGCTTGCGATCGCCCGCGATCGCGGGGACGCACAGGCCGACGACGAAGAGACAGGTCAGTGCGAATCGGATCATCACGCTCACTCCACGAACAACTCGTCGACGCGCCCGAGCAACCACCGCGCGCGACGCTGCAGGATCAAATTCTCGAGGCGCCACTCCGGCCGCTCGTTGGGATCGATCGCGAGACCGCGTTCCAACAGGGACACGAACTCGGACTTGTTCTGCGTCTGGATCGACACGGCTTCGGCGAGCGCGACGTACGGCGCGACGAAGCCGCCGTCGCACTCGTGAACGGCCTTCTCGAAGTGCTGGCGCGCTCGCGTCTCCGCGTCGGTCTTCGCGTTCTTGCGCGCGCCTTCGTACGCGATCAGGAACGTGTGGATCGAGCCGTGCTCGAACGAGGGGTCGAGCTCGAGCGCACGGTCGATCAGAGCCTCGACCTGCGGCTGATCCGCGACGAGATCGGGGTCGTCCTTGGAGATCGAGATCGCCGCGCCCCACGCCGCTGCCGTCCAATACAGGAACGGCACGTCGCGCTTCTCCGCGGCCCTGGCCGCTCTCACCGGGTCTTCTCGGAGCTCGGCGACGAAGTAGGGCTTCTCGAGCGAGAGCCCGCGCAATCCGTAGTCGCGCGCGCGCAGGTAGAGGCGCTTCGCGCGGGCGCGCATCTCGAGCGAGCGCTCGAAGTCGACGTCCTCCGTCCGCTCGGCGTCCTGCTGGATGAACGCGTACGTGTACTGCGTGAACCCGCGGCTCGCGGCGAGCAGGAGTCCGCTGTGACGCGGGCTCTGCGCGAGCAGGCTCTCGATCATCTTCAAGCTGAACGGCAGCGCGTCGCGGATCAGCTCGACGTCGTCGTCGGACGCGAAGCTCGTGCCGCCGCCGGCCAGGGCGTCACCCAGCTTGTCGATCGCGTACTGCTGGACGGAGCAGCTCGCGAAGACCGCGAGCGCGATCGGAGCCAGCCGACGCGGCGATCGGCGGAGGGCGGCGGACTGGGCTGCGGCGGGCACGGGCTTGGACCTCGATCCGCGCATCATAGAAACGCGGCCGGACGCGTTCGATCCCGTTTTCGGCTGGAGTAGGATGTCGGCCATGATCACGGCCGCGCCCGTCGCGACGCCCGATACGGAATCGGAATCCGACACGAAGATCGCACCACGCTGGAAAGTCATCCTCCACAACGACGACGTGACCACCTTCGAGTTCGTGATCGAGCTCCTCGTGAAGCTCTTCAACAAGCCCCACAGCGAAGCCTCGCGCCTGACGCACGAGATCCACAACTCCGGCTCGGCGCTGATCACGGTCACGAGCTTCGAGCGCGCCGAGCTGTACGTCGACCAAGTCCGCTCGCTCGCGCGGCCGCGGGGGTACCCGCTGACCGCGACGATGGAGCCCGCGTGAGCCCGCGATCGAGGTCTTCTTGGCGGGCCGTGGCGCTCGCGTGCGCGATCGCCGCGTGCTCGGCGCCGGAGCCGGGCCCGAGCGCGGCGAGCGAATCGAACGAGTCGATCGCGCCCCACGAGCCGGCACCCCGGCCCCCGCCGGCGTCGCCGGCCGTCGAGCTCGACGACGAGGCCGAGCCCGAGGTCGTCGTCGACGGCCGCTACCTGTACACGCGCAACTGCGCCGGCTGCCACAACGACAACGGCGATGGCCTGGGGCCGACGATCGTGCAGCTCGGCAAGCGCGCGCGCAGCTTCGCCGAGGGCCATTTCGCGTTCGGCAACACGCGCGAGTCGATCTTCCGGACGATCGGCTCGGGCGTGCCCGGCAGCTCGCCGATGCCTGGCTTCGCGGGCATCCTCTCCGACGAGGAGCGCTGGATGGTCGTCGACTACGTGCGCACGCTGATGCCGCCGGAGCCCGAATTCGATCCGTCCGCCGGCATCCTGCGCGTCGAGAAGACGC
Source organism: uncultured Planctomycetaceae bacterium (assembly GCA_964592795.1). Taxonomy (GTDB): domain Bacteria; phylum Planctomycetota; class UBA1135; order UBA1135; genus JANLUN01. The sequence continues at coordinate 3,323 of CAZQHA010000191.1, forward strand.
CGCTCTTCGTGCGCGGATCGCTGCCGTCGATCGTCGAAGGCGCGCCGGAGCGCCCGCGCGGCCTGCTCGCGGGAACGCCGGGCGGCTTCACGTTCGAGTACCGGACCGACGACGTGCGCTTGCTCGGCGTGCGGCGCGGCGACTTCGCCGACCGCCGCGATTGGAACGACCGCGGCGGCACGCAGCTCGCGCCGCTCGGCGAATTGATCTGGACGTCGCAAGGCGGCGATCCGGGACCTCCGATGGCGGTCATCCGCGACGAAGCGCAGATGGAGCTCTCGGCGCGGTTCCTGGGCACCGCGGTCCAGGGCGAGTCGGCGATGATCGCCTACCGCTGGAGCCTGGCGTCGAAGAAGACCGCGGAGCGCTTCGACGTCAGCGTCGTCGAGATCTTGTCCGACGCGCGCCTCTCGGACGCCGCCGGGTTCACGCGGCAGATCTCGATGAAGTCCGCGCAAGAGGACGCGAGCGCGATGGTGTACGTCGCCGGCAGCGCGCGCGACGAGCCGTGGGTGCGCGGCGTCGACGGCGAAGCGGTCGATTTCGTCGCGCTGCCGACGCGCGACCTCCCCGCGGACGGTTGGATCGTCGGACAGCGCGGCGAGAACGACTTCGAGTGCGCGCACGTCCGCGCGCCCCAGGGCTCGAAGCTCGTCGCGCGGCCGGGCTCCGCGGGCGTGATCGTCATGCTCCCGAAGGGAGTGAACGTCGTGGTCCAGGCGACGATCGTCCTGACGCCCGACGCGAATCCGGAGCGGCTCGAGCGGCTCGCCAAGGAGATCCGATGATCCCGATGCTCGCGATCGCGCTCGGCGCGATCGGACAAGCTCCGTCGGAAGAGACGTACTACGCGGTCGACTACCTCGAAGCGCCCGCGGGAGCGCGGCTCGAAGTCGGAGGCATGGACTTCCTGCCCGACGGACGGCTCGTGGTCAGTACGCGCCGCGGCCAAGTGTGGATCGTCGAGAACCCGCTCGCGAAGGATCCGAAGGAGGCGCGCTTCCATCTCTTCGCGGAAGGGCTCCAAGAAGGGCTCGGCCTCGCGGTCGTCCACGGCACGATCCACGTGCTCCAGCGCGCGGAGCTCTCCGCGCTGCAAGATCGCAACGGCGACGGCACCGCCGACGTGATCCAGACGCACGCGAACGACTGGGGCGTGTCGGGCCACTACCACGAGTTCGCGTTCGGCTTGCCGCGCGACGCGGAAGGCAACTTCTACATCACGCTCAACGTGTCGTTCGGCAATCCGCAGTGGTGGCACGGACGCTCGGTCGCGCCGCATCGCGGTTGGGCGATGAAGATCTCGCCGCAAGGCGACGTGACGCCGTTCGCGTCCGGTCTGCGCAGCCCGGCGGGCCTGGGCACGAACGCCGCCGGCGATCTCTTCTACACGGACAACCAAGGCGACTGGGTGCCCGCGTGCCCGATCCATCACTTGCAAGAGGGCCGCTTCTACGGTCACCCCGCGTCGCTCAATTGGACCGCGGAGTACAAGAAGGCCGGCATCACCGCGAGCGACACCGTTCCGCCGCCGAACGAGCGCGCCGACGCCGCGGTGTGGATCCCCTACGACTGGTCGCGCTCCGCCGGCGCGCTCGCGTTCGATCCGACGAACGGCAAGTTCGGCCCGTTCGCGAACCAGATGTTCGTCGCCGAGCTGACGAACGGCATGGTGCTCCGCGCGATGCTCGAGAAGGTCGGCGGCGAGTACCTGGGCGCGGTGATCCCGTTCCGCCAGCACGTCGGCTCCGCGGTGCGCCTGTGCTTCGCGCCGGACGGCACGCTGTTCACGGGCTTCACCGACCGCGGCTGGGGCGGACAACCACCCGGCGACGGCATCGCGCGCATCCGCTGGACGGGCGCGACGCCGATGGAGATCGAGAACGTGCGCCTCGTGAAGGAAGGCTTCGAGATCGAGTTCACGAAGCCGATCGCGCGCTCGTGGCCCGTGTCACCCGAGTTGGTCTCGGCGCACCAGTACGACTACGACTACTGGTGGGAGTACGGCTCGCCGACGCGGCACGTGACGGAGCGGGTCGCGACCGCGCTCGAGGTTTCGGAGGATCGTACGAGACTCACCGTGCGGTTCGCGGACCTGGCCGCGGGCATGGTGATGCGCATGCGGTTCCCGTTCATGATCGCGGAGGATGGCAGCCGCCTCCTGCACGACGAGTTCGCGTACACGGTGAATCGTTTGATCGATTCGACCGCCAGGCCGCCGCACGTCGCGAAGCTCGTCCAGCCGCCGCGCGCCCGCGAGCGCTGGGAGGAAGGCGCGCTGACGCTGGCGCGCGACGACGTGCTGGACATCTGGAAAGGAACGGGCTGGCAGATGGCGCCCGTCGAGCTGGATCCGAGCGACCCGAGCCGACTCCGCGTCGCGCCGCCGCCTGCGCCCACCGAGACGCCGTCATCGAGCGACGCCGACACGAAGCCGAAGCCGGCCCCGGTGATCTCGAACCTCGGTCCAGAGCCGCCGACCGACCTCGTGAGCGAGCTCGCGTTCGGCGACGCCGACATCTTCGTCGACTTCATGCTGCCGAAGGGCGGCCGCGGCGCGGTGTTCGTCATGGACCGATACAAAGTGTCGCTGCGAGACCACGGCGGCCAGGCCGAGCTCACGATCGAGGACAGCGGCGGCATCGGCGCGGGCGAGTCGTTCGCGGGCAGCGCGCCGAAGTTTCGCGGGTTCCGATCCCCCGGCGAGTGGCACGGGCTCGACATCCGCTTCCAGGCGCCGCGTTTCAACGAGCACGGCCGGAAGATCGCCGATGCGCGCTTCACGCGCGTGATGATCGACGACGTGCTCCTGCAGGAGAACGTCGACGTGCCCGGACCGACGCACGGCGGCGCGCAAGGCGAGGTCGCGTTCGCGCCGCTGCGGCTCGTCGGCACGGAAGGCAACGTCGCGTTCCGCAACATCTCCGCACGCCCGCGGCATCCCGCCGCGCCGGACGGCGGCAAGCCGTGGACGCCGATCTTCGACGGGCAGACCCTCGAGGGCTGGCAGATCACCGACAGCGGGCAGTGGAAGGTCGAGGACGGCGCGATCGTCGGTCGCGGAACGCGCAGCCACCTCTTCACGATCCGCGGCGACTTCAAGGACCACGAGGTGCGCGCGCGCGTCAAGGTGACGCACGGGAGCAACTCCGGCCTCTACTTCCGCACGGCGTACGGTCCCGGCTGGCCGTCGGGGTACGAGGCGCAGGTCAACAGCACGCACGAGGACCCCGTGAAGACGGGCAGCCTCTACGGCCTCGCGCTCGTCAAGGCGCGCCTGGTCGCCCCCGACGTGTGGTTCACCTACCACGTGAAGTGCGTCGACGAGGCCGACGGCGTGCACATCACGATCAAGGTCAACGACATCGTCGTGACGGAGTACGTCGACCAGGAGCGCAAGCACGCGAGCGGGCACATCGCGCTGCAGCAGCACCACGACGGGTCGGTCGTGTACTACCGCGACATCGAAGTCCGCGAGCTCTAGGACGCGAGCAGCGCCTTCGCGCGGTCCGCCGCCTTCGTGCCCGGGTACTTCTTGATCAGCGCTTCGAGCTTTCCGCGCGACTTGCCGAGGCCGATCTCGCGGATCGACGCCTTGATCTTGTCGAGCTCCTTCGCGGCCTCGACTTCGGCCATGAGCTTCGTGTCGCCCGCGATCTCGTCGCGGCGCGCCTTGGCGCGCGTGCCGCGCTCGCTGCCCGCGAACTCCTTGGCGAGCGTGTCGTAGAGCGACATCGCGCGCGCGATGTCGCGGTTCTTCACCAGCGACTCCGCCGTCGTGAAGAGCCCGTCGACGTGCTTCGTCAGCGCTTCCTTCGTCGCGGTCGCCTTGGCGGTGTCGTCGCTCGTCGCCTTGGGATCCGCGAGCGTCGCCTCGACGTCCGCGAGCGCCTTCGCGAGCTCACCGTCGGCGGCGAGCTTCTCGGCGCGCGTGGGCTTCGCGCCGTCGTCCGCCTGCAGCTGCACGGGCAGGAACCCGCCCTTCGATTTCCTCGCGCCCTTCAACGCCTTCTTGATCGTGCCTTTGGAGAGGTCGCCGGGGTGGCCGTGCCACACGACGTTGCCATCGGGCGCGACCAGGAACGTGTGCGGAATGCCCTGGACGCCGTAGTCCTTCTGCGAGGTCGATCCCGCGCCGACGAAGAACGGCAAGTCGTGCTTGTCGACGTACGGCTCGACGAGCTTCAGCGACTCATTGCTGAGCGCGAGCACGACGAGCCCGTCGTCCGAGAACTCCTCGTGCACTTCCTTGAGGTGAGGCCACGCCCCACGGCAGGGGCCTCACCAAGTGGCCCAGAACTCGATCAGCACGGCCTGACCGCGCAGGCTCTTCAGGTTCGGTGCTTGCCCGATCGTGTTCACCCACTCCTTGGCGTTGATCTCGGGCGCCTTGTCGCCTTCCTCGGGCTGCTGCGCGAACAGCGCGCCGGAAAGGATCGAGCTGAGCGCCAGCCCGGCCAGGATCGACGACAGGATGTGCCTCATGATCGAGCTCCGTGCGTTGGGAGTCCGCGCGGCGAGACCGCGCGCGCCTAGAGCGTAGCCCGCGCCGGTCGCGAGCGGGAGGTCCGTACCGGCGGCTACCTCGATCCGCCGTTGCTCACGCGGGGACGGAGCGCGTACTTCGCGTCGAGGGCGCGCATCTCGCCGCGCTCCTTCATGCCCAGGAGCGCGCGATTGATCTTCGCGAGCAGCTCCGTCCGCGATTTCGGCAGCGCGAGCGCATAGCTCTCGGCGCCGAGGTCGCCCGCAAGGCGCGTCAGTGCGCCCCCGCTCCGGGCGACGATCGCGTCCGCGCTGGGTCCGTCGAGGACCGCGGCATCGACCTCGCGCGCGAGGAGCCGCTCCTGCGCCGGCAGCTGGTTCTTGTTCTCGAAGACGCCGGCGGCGCGCGGGATGCGCAGGAGAACCGCGCGCTCCGAGGTCGTGCCCTTGCCGGCCGCGACCTTCTTGCCGTCGAGATCGCCGACCGAGCGCGGCTCGCCCTCGCCCGTTCGCGCGATGGCGGCGATCTCCGTCTCGAAGTACGGCACGGAGAAAGCGACGCGGCGCGCGCGCTCGGGCGTGATGCCGAGCGTGGCGCACGCGACGTCGACGTCGCCGCGTTCGACCGCCGGGAGGAGCTCCACGAACGGCATGCGGCGCCAC
>CAZQHA010000192.1:0-8451 GCA_964592795.1 uncultured Planctomycetaceae bacterium
GCCGTCGCTCGGCCTGCAGGAGCCGCTGCGCGTCGCGAGCGACGTCGTCCACGTGCGCGCGCGCATCGCGCAGCCCGAGGACTCGCCGCCGGACCTCTTCGTGCTCTCCTGCGGAGGATTCCACGTGCTGCTGACCGGCGCGCGCGAGGGTCGCGCGGCTCGCTGCTCGATCGAATCGGGCGAGCTCGCGGAGGCCGTCGCTCGCGCGCGCGCGGGCTCGGGCAAGGAGTTCTCCGGTCGCGTCGCGGGCGCGACGCACGAGATCTCGGTCACGCTCAACCGTGGCCGTGGGACGATGTTCGTCGACTTCGACGGCAAGCGGATCGCCGCGGGACAGCGGCCGACGCCGCGCGGGGACGCCGCGCCGACGTTGTCGGTGCGATCGTTCGAGCCGGTGCGGCTGCTCTCGGTGACGATCGAAGCGGCGCGACGTTGAGCTACGGCGCAGCGCGCGGCGGGCGGGTGAACCGCTCGACGACGCGGCGCGCTCGCTCGAGCTTCTCCGCGCCGATCAAGTCGCCGACCGCTTCCAGCGCCGCGTCGAGCTCGTCCGCGCGCGCACCCAGTCGCAGCGCGCCGCGGGCGTGGCTCGCGAGCTGGCGGTCCTGTCCGAGCGCCGCGAGAGCGACGACCGCGAGCAGCTCGCGACGATCGCCGGCGAGGCCCGGCCGCGCGAGCACGCGGCCGTAAGCGTGGCCTTCGATCCAACGCGCGAAGTCGGCATGGTGGCTCTCGAGCATGGCGCGCACGCGCGGCGCGTCCTCGGCGTAGATTCGATCGAAGAGCACCCGGCCGCGCGCGCGCTCGACGTCGACCGGATCCTCGGTCGCTTCGTCCGGCGCGAGCCTGCCCAGCCCGTCGACCTCCGCGAGCACTCCGTACGCCTCGACGAGCCGCGGAAACCCGGCGAACACGTGGACCTGGAGCACCGTCTCGCGCCAGGCGCGATCGACCTCGTCCGGCGCGGCCTCGCGGCGCACGCGACGGACTTCGTCCCAACCGCCGAGCACGCACGCGGCGAAGAGACGCAGTCGCCGGCGTTCGCGCGGATCGAGCGGCATCTGCCGCTAGAGTAGCCGGCACGCCGCCGATGTCATCTCTGCACGAACTCGTCGACCGCGCGCTCGCCGCCCGCGAGCCGCTGGCCGCCGAGCTCGCTGCGCAGGACACCGACGCGTACCGGCTGTTCCACGGGATCGCCGAGGGACGGCCCGGGCTCACGATCGATCGCTACGGCGCGCTCGTCCTCGTGCAGACGTTTCGCGAGCCGCTCCCGACCGTGGAGATCGTCGCGCTCGAGGCGCACTTGCGCCGCCGGTTGTCCCCGTTCGAGTTCGCGCACAACCATCGCGCGGACGGAGCGCGCGCGCGCGCGCAGGAGACGCCGGAGACGGTCTGCCGCGAGAACGGGGTGCGTTTCGCGATCCGCGCGCGCCACCGCGGGCAGGATCCGTGGCTCTTCCTCGACCTGCGGCCGGGGCGGCGGCGCTTGGCGGAGCTGGCGCGCGGACGCAGCGTGCTCAACCTGTTCGCGTACACGTGCGGCGCGGGGATCGCGGCGGCCGTGGCGGGGGCGAGCGAAGTGTGGAACGTCGACTTCGCGAAGAGCGCGCTCGACGTCGGCCGCAGGAACGCCGAGCTCAACGCGGTCGAGCCGGAACGCATCCGATTCATCGCCGAGGATTGCCTCCCGATCGTGCGGCAGCTCGCGGGGCTCGCGGTCAAGGGCCGCGCGCGCGCGCGCGGCCACGTGCGTGTCGAGCCGCGCCCGTTCGACATCGTGTTCCTCGATCCGCCGGCCTGGTCGGCGAGCCCGTTCGGCGCTGTGGACGTCGATCGCGACTACGAGAGCCTCTTCAAGCCCGCGCTCTTGTGCACGCGGCCGGGCGGCTTCGTGATCGCGACGCATCACTCGCCGGCCGTGGACGTCGCGACCTGGCGCCGGCGGCTCGAGCGCTGCGCCGAGAAGGCGCTCGCGCGCGTCGAGATCGTCGAGACGCTCGGGCCGGGCCCGGACTTTCCGAGCCACGACGGCGCGCCGCCGCTGAAGGTCGCCGTGTGTCGCCGCGCGTGAGCTGCGCTATCCTCGCGGGATGAACTCGACGCAGCAGGGCCGGCGGTCGCGGCTCGTGGCCGTGCTCTGGGTCTGGCTCGCGAGCATCGCGATCGGCGCGTTGCTCGGCACGCAGTACCTCGCCGTCGCGCCGCCCGCGACGACCGGCTACGCGAAGCTCTTCGTGGCGACGGCGCTCGTCTCGAACACCGCCATGCTCTCGCTGATCCCGGCGCTGCTCGCGCTCTCGGCCGCGTTCTTCGTCGCGCGGCCGCGCGCGCTGGCGTGGATCCAGGCGGTCGTGTGGACGCTGTTCCAGCTCGCGATCTTCGTCGACACGCGGATCTACCGGATCTTTCGCTACCACTTCAACGGGATGGTGTGGAACGTCGTCACCACGCCGGGCGCGGAGGATTCCGTGGAGATCGGAGCGCGCGCGTATCTCGTGACGATCGCCGCCGCGGCGATCTTCGGCGTCGTCGCCTATTTCGCGTGGATGCGATGCCTGCGGTCGGGCCGAGGCGCCGGACGGCTCGTTCGCGCCGGCTTCCTCGTCGTCGCGGCCTGCATCGTGACGGAGAAGGGGCTCTACGCCGCGGCCGACATGCGCCGCGACCGGCGCGTGCTGGCGCTCGCGAGCGCGTTCTGGATGTACCAGCCGCTCAAGGTCAAGCGATTGATGTCGCGCACGTTCGGCGTCGCGCTCGCGGCGCGGCCGCCCGTCGAGCTGGGGGACGGGGACCTCGTGTTGCGCTACCCGCGCTCGAAGCCGTCGGTCGATCCCGCCGGCGCGCGGCCGAACGTCTTGATCCTCGTCGTCGATTCGCTGCGCGCCGACGCGTTCACGCCGGAGACGATGCCGGCGACGCACGCGTTCGCGCAGACCGCGCGCCGCTTCGACGACCACGTCAGCGGCGGGAACTGCACGCGCTTCGGCATCTTCTCGCTGATCTACGGGATCCACGGCGCCTATTGGCAGCCGGTCTACCAGGAGCAGACGCCGCCGGTGCTCGTCACGACGCTGGCCGAGCTCGGGTACGACCTGCGCGTCCTGTCGACCGCGTCGATGAGCTTCCCCGAGTTCCGCTCGACGTGCTGGGTGTCGATCGAGGACCGCGTCGTCGACAGCTGGCCGTCGGCGCACAAGCACGAGCGCGATTCGATGGTCGGAGAGACGTTCGCGACGTGGGTGGCGGAGCGTCGCGGCCGGGCCGAGGCGTCGCCCTTCTTCTGCTTCGCGCTGCTCGATTCGCCGCACGGCCGGCACTCGTTCCCGGAGGACCGCGCGCCGTTCACGCCGTACACGAAGAGCGTGGACTACCTCGCGCTGGCCGCCCGGCCCGGTCCGGAGGAGATCCGCGCGCTCCGCAACAGCTACAAGAACGCCGTGCTCCACACCGACGTCGTCGTCGAGCGCATGCTGCGCGCGCTGCGCGAGAGCGGCGAGCTCGAGAACACGATCGTCGTGATCACGGGCGACCACGGCGAGGAGTTCATGGAGAACGGTTACTACGGCCACACGAGCAACTACACGCCCGAGCAAGTGCGCGTGATGTTCGTCATGAGCGGCCCGGGGATCCCGGCGGGAGTCGAGACCCGCCCGACGTCGCACCTCGACGTCGCGCCGACGCTGCTCGAGATCTTGGGCGCGGATCCCGCGGCGCGCCGCGAGTACAGCTTCGGCGAGAACCTGCTCGAGCCGCCGCCGGCGCGGCTGCGCATCCTGTCGGGCTGGGACGAGATGGCGCTGTGGGTCCCCGAAGGAGTGCTCTACGTGCCGCTCGAAGGGTTCAAGGGGCTCGTCGAGGCGCGCGACTTCGCGTGGCGGCCGCTCGAGAACGAGGACGAGGTGGTCGACCGGCACGTGAAGGAGATCGCGCGGATGGCGCGCGAGTGCCGCTGGTTCTTGCGTTGACGTTTCCGTTGACGTAGGGGATGGGCATGGTCCAACGGAAGTCGGACTGGGACTCGTACGTCACGCGTGTCGATGGCCAGCCGGCGTCGATCCTCGTCGACCTGGGCGCGATGCCGATCGCCCCGTCCTCCGTGTTGCGGTACCTCGGCTACATCCGCCTGCACATGAACGCGCCGCGCGCCGACGGGCTGGCCGGCGAGGCGGAGCTGGACGACTTGCGCGAGATCGAGGACGCGTTGGCCGAAGAGCTCGTCGAGAGCGGAACGGTGTACGTCGGCCGGTGCACGGCGTCGGGTCGTCGCGACTTCTTCTTCTATCTCGCGCGCCCGGACGGCTGGGGACGGCGCGTCGGCGAGTGCATGCGCGCGTTCCCGCGCCACCGGTTCGAGTGTGCGGCGCGCCTGGACCGCGACTGGTCGTCGTATCGGGACTTCCTGTTCCCGAGCGCGGCGGTGTGGCGATCCCTCTCGAATCGCCGCGTCTGCCGGCACCTCGAGAAGAACGGCGACACGCTGCGCGCGACCCGAGAGATCGACCATTTCGCGACGTTCCACGACGCCGCGGCGCGCGATGCGTTCGTGTCCGACGCCAAGGCGCTCGGGTTCGCGGTGCGCGCGCTCGCCGAGCCCGACGAGAAGAGCACGCGACACGGAGTGCAGCTCTGGCGGAAGGACGTGCCGAGCTTTCCCGAGATCGACGACGTCACGCGCCCGCTGCTCGAGCTCGCCGCGCAGCACGGCGGCGAGTACGACGGCTGGGAAACTCAAGTTCTGTCGGCCTGATTCGCGAGCGCGCCGGAATTCCGGCCGACGGCGAATCGCGAGACCTCCGTAGTCGGGTCCGCGTCAGGGAATTCCGGTGACGAAACGATGATCGTCCCGACGCGACCGGGCCCTACCATGCGGCGACTTCGTCGCCGAGCTCGTGCGGCTCGCGCCGGTGGGAGGCAAGATGTGGAAACCGTCGATCGGCATCGTCGCGCTCGTCGTCCCCGCGTGGAGCTGGTCGCCGGTCGTCACGCCGCCGCAGGGATCCGCGCCGTTGCCGAACATCGTGCTGATCGTGCTCGACGACGTCGGAGTCGAGACGATCCGCAGCTACGGTCCGTCGGTTCCGACGCCGCCGACGCCCACGCTGTCCTGGCTCGCGGCGAACGGCGTCAGGTTCACGCGAACCTATGCGTACCCGTTGTGCAGCCCCACGCGCGCGACGATCCTGACCGGCCGCCACGCGTTCCGCACGGGCATGAGCTCTCTCTCCGCGGCTCCCGAAGCGCCGACCTATTCTCTGCCGCTCGGCGAGCTCACGATCCCGGAGCTGCTCGCCGACGCCGCGGAGCCGTACGCGTCCGGGGCCTTCGGCAAGTGGCACCTCGGCGCGCTCGACGACCTCACGCATCCGATCCGCCAGGGGTTCGACGTGTTCGCCGGAACCACCGGATCGGAAACGAATCACTTCAGCTGGGATCTCGTTCGCGCGGATCGCGACGGCGCCGACGCGGTGCACGTCGGCAGCGCGCTCGGTCCCTTCGACGAGACGACGTACAGCGCCAGCGTGATCCGCAGCGCGGCCTCGCAATGGATCGCCTCGGCGTCGGAGCCGTTCTTCGCCTACGTGTGCTTCAGCCCTCCGCACTCGCCGTGGCAGGTTCCGCCGAGCTCGTTGCTCTCCAATCCGCCCAATTCGTCCACATTCCCGGCGGGCTCGATCCATTCGACTCCGACCGCCCGACGTCTCGCGTACCGCTGGATGCTCGAGTCCGTGGACACGGAGATCCGGCGACTCCTGACGTCGGTTCCCGCCGCCAAGCGCCCGCGGACGATGGTCCTGATCGTCAGCGACAACGGCACGCCGGGTTCCGTCATCGACACGACGAGCACAGCCGCGGTCGGTCCGCCGCCGACCTTCTCCCCGCTGGTCTACGACCCGGCGCACGCCAAGGGCAGCGTGCACGAGCAAGGGACGCGCGTTCCGATGATCGCGTGCGGCTACGGCGTGCATTCCGGCGGCCTCGCGTGCACGGGTCTCGTCAGCACGGTCGACGTCTGGCGCACGGTGCTCGATCTGGCTCGCGTACCCGCGCCGTCGCTCCTGGAGTTCGACGGCGTCAGCTTCGCGCACATGCTCGCGAATCCCGCCGCCGCGAGCCTGCGGACGGCCGCGTTCGTCCAGCTGTACTCGCCGAACGCACCGTACGATCCCCGCGAGTTCGACGACGACTGCGGCGACTTCATGTTCTGGATGACCGGCCACCGGCGCGCGATCACCGACGGCCGCTTCAAGTACATCCGCCAGTACAACGCGCCGTACCAGCAAGCCTTCGACCTGAGCATCGACCCGCTGGAGACTCAGAACATCTGGCCGTGGTCGCAATCCGCGTGCGCCGTCACGCCGACGACGCCGACTCAATCGGCGATCTGGGCGCTCCGGAACCAGATGGTCCAGCTGAGCGGGATGTGAGCGCGCCTTATCCCGCGTAGGCCTTCTTCAACGCCGCGATGTCGATCTTCTTCATCTGCAGGACCGCGCGCATCGCGCGGTCGGACTTCGCGCGGTCGGGATCGGTCATCATGTCGACGACGACGTTCGGCACCACCTGCCACGACACGCCGTACTTGTCCTTGAGCCACCCGCATTGCTGCGCGTTCTTGTCGCCGCCGTCGGTGAGCTTCTCCCAATAGAAGTCCACTTCCTCCTGCGTGTCGCAGAAGATCTGGAGCGAGATCGCTTCGTTGAACTTGAACACCGGTCCGCCGTTGAGCGCGGTGAACGGCAGGCCGTCGAGCTCGAACGCGATCGTCATCACCGATCCCGCGGGCCGCCGGTGGATCTCGAACCCCGCCTCGCCGTAGCGGGCGATGCTCACGATCTTGGAGTTCTCGAAGATCGACGTGTAGAACTTGGCCGCGTCCTCGGCTTCGTCGTCGAACCACAGACACGGAGCGATCCGGTGCGCGAATTTCATGATGGGGGAGTCTAGTCCCGTGCGCGCGAGCCTCTCAACCCGTCGAAACATCGAGTTCGTCGCGGCCGCCTTCGCCTCTCTCGCGTCGTGCGGCGCCGCGCCGCATCCCTGGCTGAGTCAGCGCTCGATCCGCTCGAACGCCTGCCGCAGATCGCTCAGCGCCTTGTCGATGTGCGCCTGCTCGTCGTCGTCGAGGTTGCCCGACGTCTTGTCGCGCAGCATCTCGATGTCGTCGATCAGCATCCGCGCGCCGTCGAGGTTCACCTCGCGCCTCTTCGTGATCGGATGCTCGAGGAGCCCCAGCGAGAACATCGCCTGCACCGAGAGGCGTGTCACGAAGAGGCGAAAGTCGCCGCCCGGGAGCGGAAGCTCGTCGGCGCGGCGCTCAGCCTCGCTCACGCGTGCTCGACCTCGCGCTTCCGCGATCGCTCAGCGCTTTTTTTTTGAGCGAGCGCGGCGGCGACGAAGCCCTTGAAGATCGGCTGCGGCGAGAGCGGCGTGCTCTTGAACTCGGGGTGGAACTGCACGCCGATGAAGAACGGATGGCCGGCGAGCTCGACGATCTCGACCAGGTTGCGCTCGGGGTTGACCCCCGAGAGCTTCATGTGCGAGCCCTGGAACGCGTTGCGGTAGTCGTTGTTGAACTCGAAGCGGTGGCGGTGGCGCTCGGAGATCTTCAGCGACCCGTAGAGCCGGTGCGCCAAGCTGCCCGAAGTGAGCGTGCAGTCGTACGCGCCCAGGCGCATCGTGCCGCCCAGGTCGTGCAGGTTCTTCTGGTCCGGCATCAGCGAAATCACCGGGTGCGGCGTATGCGGCGAGTGCTCGAGCGTGTGCGCGCCTTCGAGGCCGAGCACGTTGCGCGCGTACTCGATCACCGCGCACTGCATGCCGAGGCAAATGCCGAAGAACGGCAAGCCGGTCTCGCGCGCGTGGCGGATCGCTTGGATCTTGCCCTCGATGCCGCGCTCGCCGAAGCCGCCCGGCACGAGCAGCGCGTCGGCGCCGTCGAGCAGCTGGACGCCCGCGCTCAAGACGTCCTCCGCGCGCACCTTGCGGACGTTGACCTTGCAGTGGTTCGCGATGCCCGCGTGCGACAGCGACTCGTAGATCGACTTGTACGCGTCGTGCAGCTCGATGTACTTGCCGACGAGCGCGATCTCGCAGGAATCGCGCGTCGCGCGGATGTCCTTGAGCATCGTGCGCCAGTCGTCGAGCTTCGTCTCGACGTCGAGCGGGAGCGAGAGGCGTTCCGCGATCAGGCGATCGAGGCCGGCCTTCACGAGGTTCGTCGGCAGCTCGTAGATCGAGAACTCGACGTCGCGCTCCTCGATGACGGCCTCGGCGCGGACATTGCAGAAGAGGCTGATCTTCTGCGCCATCTCCTGAGTCATCGGCTGCTCGGTGCGGCAGATCAGGATGTCGGGCTGGATGCCGATCTCGCGCAGCTTCTGCACGGACTGTTGCGTGGGCTTCGTCTTCATTTCGCCCGACGCGCGCAGGTAGGGGAGCAGAGTCAAG
>CAZQHA010000193.1:0-8442 GCA_964592795.1 uncultured Planctomycetaceae bacterium
CCCGCGTACATGAGCCCGGAGCAGATCTCGATGAGCGGCGTCGACATCGACACGCGCAGCGACATCTACTCGCTGGGCGTCCTCGTCTACGAGCTCCTCACCGGCACGACGCCGTTCGACGTGCGCCTGCTGCTCGAGTCGGGCGTCGACAAGCTGCGCAGCGAGATCCGCGACGTCGATCCTCCGCGTCCGTCGGCGCGCGTCGCCGCGCAGGCCTCGACCGAGATCGCGCGCCGCCGCCGCGTCGACCGGGGCGTCCTGCGGCGAACGCTGTCGGGCGACCTGGACTGGATCGCGATGAAGGCGCTCGAGAAGGACCGCGCGCGCCGTTTCGACACCGCCGCGGCCCTCGCCGCGGACGTGCAGCGCTACCTCGACGACGAGCCCGTGCTCGCGCGGCCGCCGAGCCGGGCCTATCGGGCGCTGAAGTTCGTCCGCCGCCACCGCGTCGTCGTGAGCGCGGCCACGCTCGTCGTGCTCGCGCTGGTCGCGGGCGTCGTCGGGACGTCGCACGGGCTCGCCGAAGCGGTGCGCCAGCGCGAGAACGCGAAGGAGCAAGCCGCGCAGGCGGTCAGCGCCCTCGACGAGTCGGAAGCCGTCACGACGTTCCTGACCGACATGCTCGAAGCGGTGCACCCGGACGGGTTCGGCCGCGACGTCACGGTCCGCGAGGTGCTCGCCAGCGCGTCCGCGCGCCTCGGCGGCGCGATCACCGAGCGTCCGAACGTGGAAGCGCGCTTGCACGCCGCGCTCGGCGGCGCGTACCTCCAGCTCGGTCGGCTCGCAGAAGCCGACGAGCACCTGTCCGTCGCGGTCGAGCTGCGACGCGAGAAGCTCGGCGCCGAGCATCCACAGACGCTGCGCGCGATCGTCAACCTCGCCGCGCTGCGCCTCGAGCAAGGCCGCGACGAGGAGGCCGAGGGGCTCCTGCGCACCGCGGTCGACGCGCTCACGCGCACGGTCGGCGAGGACGATCTGATGACGCTCGGCGCGCTGAGCAACCTCGCGGTCGTGCGCGCGCGCCGCTCGCCGGACGCGGAGGCGCTCGCTCTCCAGGAGCGCGTCGTCGCGGCGCAGCGGAGGGTCCGCGGGCCGGAGCATTCCGACACGCTGGGAGCGATCTCGAACCTGGCCGACCTGCTGCAGACGCTGGGACGCATCGACGAGGCGGAGCCGCTCGCGCGCGAGACCGCGGCCGAGTGGGAGCGCGCGCACGGGCCGAAGCATCCCGGGACCCTGCTCGCGCTGCAGAACTGGGCGATGCTCCAGGTCAAGCTCGGGCGCTTCGACGAAGCCGAGGCGCTCCTCCTGCGCGTGTTGGACGCCCGCCACGAGGTCCTCGGCGAGGCCCACCCGGACACCCTCGGCACGCGCGTGAACCTGGGCTACTTGCGATCCCGGCGCGGCGATCTCGCCGGCGCGCAGGCCGCGTGGTTCCCGGCGTGGGAAGGCCTGCGCGCCGCGGTCGGCGAGCACCACCCGACGACGATCACGGTCGCGATCTCGCTCCTCCAGTCGTTCGAGACCCAGGGCTGGCCCGCGAGCGCGGAGCCGACCGTCCGAAACCTCGTCGCGTCCGCTCGCTCGGCGCTCGATCACACGAACGTTTCGCCCGGCGTGCTGAACGATCTCGCCTGGATGCTGGTGACGGTCCGGCCGGAAGCGATCGCGGATCCGAAGACGGCGGTCCTCCTGGCTCGCCGCGCGTGCGAGCTCGACGAGCGCGCGGGCGGCGCGAACGCGTGGATGTACCTCGACACGCTCGCGAGCGCGCAGCACGCGGTCGGCGATGTTCCGGCCGCGATCGAGTCGCAGCGCGAGGCGATCGCGCGGATGCCCGCTGCATACGAGCACGAGCGCGCGGGAATGGAGCAGCGGCTGCGGGACTACGAAGCCGCGGCGACGCGCTAGATTCGGAAAGAGTTGCGATCCGGGCCATCGACCCGCGCCTTGCGGTGCACTAGTCTTCGGCCGCGTGACACGCGTCCGGCGACAACACCGACTCTTCGAGGCGTGCTCGCTCCTCGCGCTCGCCACCATCCTCGCCGCGCCGGACACGACGGCTCAGTCGAAGAATCCGGCCGCCGCCGCGCTCGCCGGATCGCGCGCGCAAGCGCGCCCGCAGGACCCGCGTGAATGGCTGCCGGTGGAAGAGACGCTGCGCTTCAAGGTCGAGGTCACGGTCGGGCCGGTGCGCGGCCTCGACGTCGGCAGCGTGCGCCTCGTGTGCAAGCACGTCGCCGCCTCGGACGGCGGGACGACCGACGCCGCCGCGTCCCTCGTCGAAGGGCCGCGGCTGATCGCGACGATCGACGGCCTCGCCGAGGGCGTGTACCTGGGGCGCGAGGTGAACCATTCGATCCTCGTGCGCTGGTTCGACGGCACGGATCCCCGGGTCGACTACCGCGAGCGGCTGCGCGGATCGCGGAGCTCGGACCGCGAGCTGCGGATCGGCACGTTCGACGGCGAGTGGAAGCTCCAATACCGCAAGGACCGTCACTGCAAGGGGTGCAAGGACCGGGCGCACTACACGAAGGGCGTGTTCCCTTGGAGCAGCTACTCGCACTGCGACGACTGCGACCGCGCCGAGCACCGCGTGTGGCGCGACTACACGTACTTGGACGTCCCGCCGGAGACCTTCGACATCGTCAGCGCGCTCTACTACGCGCGCGGCTTCCTGCGCGGCACGTCGAGCACGACGACCGTCCCGCTCGCGAACCACGACGAGCTGTGGAACGTGCACCTGACGCGCGCCGAGGCGCGCCGGATCGAGACCGACGCCGGCAAGTTCGATTGCGTGCGGATCAGAATCGGGCCCCAGCTCGCGCGCGGCGACGGGCCCGGAAAGAGCGCGAGCGCCCGGTTCGACGCGCTGTTCGGCCTGCACGGCGACATCAGCGTCTGGGTCGACCGCTCGCGCGGCTTCCCGGTCGTGATCGAGGGCACGGCGCCGGTCGGCCCGTTCGAGCTGCACGTCAAGGCGAGCCTCGTGTCGCATCGAGGCGGCTGAAGCGAGGGAGCTGGGACGGCCGCGGGCACGAGCGACGGGCGGCGGAAGAGAGGGAGCTGAGACGCCGCGGGTGCCACCGATGGATGGCTTCGCTGAGCGCGCAGCGCTCAGCGAAGCCGGGCCCGCGCAGCCGCGCGCTCGCGGCGACCGCCGTGCGGCGTGAACGGCCACAGCCATCGCAGCCGCTCGTAGCGCACGATCGCGTGCGCCTCGGTCTCGCTGAGGTGCTCGGGCGCGAACCGCGCGAGGTACTTGCACGCCGCCTGTCGATCCGCGTAGCGCAGGATGCCGCCGAAGAAGAAGCGGGCGAGCCCGCCGGGCGCGACCGCGGCGCCGAAATCGACGAGGTGCAGCCGCCCGCTCGCATCGATGAGCACGTTCCGGCGCTGGTGCAGGTCGAGGTGGAACACGCCGCGCGCGTGGAGCTTCTCCGTGAGCGCGGAGAGCTGGTCCACGATCTCGCGCGGCTGCTGGCGGAACGAGCGCGCGTCGAGCGGCTCTCCCGGAACGAGCGAGAGCGCGATCGCGTCGTCGTCGATCTGTCCGACGAGGCGCGGGATGCCGTCGACCTCGCTCAGGAGAGCCAGGATCCGGCGCTCGCGCGAGACGAGCCAACGCCCGAGCCAGCGCAACGACGTTCCCATGTGACCCGCGTCCTTGACGACGAGCGGCCCCTGCGCGGTCTCGACGAGCCAGACCGACGGCTTCAACCCCGAGCGCTTGCCCAGCGAGGTGCGCGGCAGCCGGTCGAGCTCGCGGCGATCGAGGACTTTCATAGGCCGGCGAGGACTTGGTCGACGGGCGACCAGCGGTGCGCGAACCAGATCGCCAAGAGGAGCGCGGTGAGGATCACGCCCCACGGCCATTCGTGGTTGTCCGTGACGCGGCGCCACGAGAAGCGGCGCGAATCGCCGCTGCGCCAGGGCGCGAGCTGCGGCCAGAAGTTCGGGACGTGCGCCGCGTGTTGGTCGAGCGCCTCGCCGAACTTCTTGCGCAGCCGCCCGTACTCGCGCTCGAACTTGCGCGGCAGGTACAGCGTGAAGAACGCGACGACGAGGACGAGCGCGATGCCCCACACGATGCGCCCGCGCGTGGTCTCCGCGTTGCCCGCGGCGAGCGCGACGCCGATCATCGCGAGGAACGAACCGAGGTACGCGGGGTTGCGGGTATGTGCGTACGGGCCCGTCGTCACCATGTGCTGGTTCTTGTCGAGATGGCCGAACGCCCAGATGCGCAGCACCCACGCGATCGCGACGAGCGCGCATCCGATGGCGAACGTCGAGGCGCGCGGGTCCGCGAACAGCGCGAGGAGAAGCGCGGAGAGGTAGACCCCGATCTGCCGGGTCGAGGGCAACTTGGTATTGCTCATCGGCGCGGGCGATTGTAGCGGCGGGTGGGGGGCAAAGGCACGCCACCGATGTCGCCGGCGCGCGGACCGCGCACCGGCTAACGCTCGGTATCCGCGTCGCCGACGTCCTCGAGGTAATCGTAGTCGAGGTCGTCGAACGTCTGCGCGACGTAGCCTTCCTTCTTCGAGTGCTCGAGCTCCTGGTAGTACGCGCCGAGCACCGCGTTCTGGACTTGGTCGCGCGCCTCCTGGCTGATCGGGTGCGAGATGTCGGCGTAGAGACGCAGGCGGCCGCGCTCGTCCAGGTTCCCGCGGCCGTCCGCGAGACGCGCGCCGCAGTCGTTGCAGTAGCGCGCGCGGATGTGGTTCTTGCCCGCGCACGACGGGCACCGGTCGCAGAGCTTGCGGCTCGGCATCGCGACGAACGGCCCGCGCCCGCCTTCGATGATCTTGATGTCGCGGATGACGAGGCGATCGTCGATCGTGAGGCTCGCGAAGCCGCGCAGCTTGTCCCGCTGGCCCAGGAGAAGCTTGATGCGGACCTCGGTGATGTTCATCGCATTGGGCCTGTGAGCCTGGGATCGACCATCGTTATAAGACCGGATCGACATCAGCACGCGAGCCCGGCGGCCGCTCTCTTGGGACGGGTGGTCCAGTGCCCGCGGACGCCCAGTCCGCGGCTCTCCGCGCGCGCGCGCACGCGCTCGAGGGTCGCCGCGGCTTCAACGCAGTCGTCGAAGACGCCGAAGAAGGACGATCCGCTGCCCGACATCCGGAAGTGCGACGCGTCGCACTCGTCGAGCACCTCGCGCCAGGCGCGCAGCGGCGGAGCCGCCTTCAAGGCCGCCTCCTCCAACTGGTTGAACAAGAAAGAGCGAGCCGCCGTGGCGCCGACCGCCGACCAACTTTGCGGCAACCTATGGGTTGGTTGGGGGGGCCTCAAGGGGGTACTCACCGCGCGGTAGACCGATTCCGTAGAGCACCGAACCTGCGGTGTCAGAATTGCCACATTCCAGTCGTGACCGACGGAGTCGTGGGACTCGACGCGCTCTCCCCTGCCGGTGCAGAGTGCGAAGCCGGTCGCCGCCGCACGCAGGAAGTACGCGCAGTCCGAGCCGAGTGTGACGAGCGCGACCGACGCGGCGTCCAGCGGAAGCTCGAAGTCCAGCGCCGACTGCGCCGCGAGGAGCACCGCCGCGGCATCCGAGCTGGCCCCGCCCAGACCCGACTGGCTGGGAATCTGCTTTTCGAGGCGGACGTCCAGGCCCGCGTCCGGACCGGCGCGCCCGCGCGACCGGCCGGCCTCGAGGGCGAGCATCGCCGCGCGCCAGGCGAGGTTCTTCTCGTCGCTCGGGACGTCCGCGCTCGCGTGCGGACCCTCGAGCCGGAGCCGCACCGTGCCGGTGCGCGTCCGCCGCACCTCGACGACGTCGCAGAGATCGACCGCGAGCATCCACGTGCGGATCTCGTGGTAGCCGTCGGCGCGGCGGCCGAGCACCTCGAGGGTGAGGTTGACCTTCGCCGGCGCGAGCGCGCGGACGGCGCGACCCTCGGAGCTCGGCGGGCTCGCGCTCACCGGGATTCGCCGCCGTCGAGCCGCAGGTTGTCGATCAGCCTCACCGGCCCCACGCGCGCGGCGAGCAGCGCGACCGCGCGCCGCAACGGCCCGGTCGGCTCATCCGCCGACCAGGCCTCGGGATCGCGCACCTGTGCGTACTCGACCGCGATGCCTTCGCGGTCGAGGCTCGCACGCATCACCGCCCCGAGCCGCGCCGCGTCGCGGACGCCTGCGCGCCACGCGTCCCGCGCTTCGCGCAGCGCGCGCACGAGCGCGGTCGCGCGTTCGCGCTCCGCGGGGCTCAGACGTTCGTTGCGCGACGAGCGCGCGAGACCCGAGCTCTCGCGCGACGTCGGGCAGACGATGATCTCCGGACCGCCGAAGCGACGTACCAGGTCCTTCACGACGAGCGTCTGCTGGAAGTCCTTCGCGCCGAAGTACGCGCGCGCCGGACGCACGATCTCGAACAGCCGTGCGACGATCGTCGCCACGCCGGCGAAGTGACCGGGACGGTGCTCGCCCTCGAGCCCCTCCGCGGAAGGACCGGGATCGAGCCGTCGGTCCTGCGGCAGCGTGCCGCGCGCGTCGAGCTCGCCCGGGAAGAAGCCCGCCAGGGTCCCGGTGAACACCATCGCGCAGCCGGCCGAATCGAGCAGCCGCGCGTCGCGCGCGAA
The DNA here is from genome assembly GCA_964592795.1 of uncultured Planctomycetaceae bacterium. Classification (GTDB taxonomy): domain Bacteria; phylum Planctomycetota; class UBA1135; order UBA1135; genus JANLUN01. The sequence goes on from CAZQHA010000193.1 coordinate 6,591, forward strand.
GTCGCGCGGATAGCGCTCGAAGTCCTGCGCCTCGCCGAACTGCAGCGGGTTCACGAACACGCTCGCGCACGCGGCGTCGTTCTCCCGGACCGCGCGCCGCACGAGCTCGAGATGCCCCTCGTGCAGCGCCCCCATCGTCGGAACGAAGCCCAGGCCCGTGCGACCCGCGCACCACTCGCGCGCCTCTCCCGGATCGTGGAACTCGACGATCATGGCGGCGTGCACGCGGTCCGGCGTGCGTCGCCTGGCTCGGCGAGCCGTGCGAGCGCGTCGCGCACGCTCCGGCCGGAGCGCGGGAGCACGAGGTCGGGCGCGATCTCGGCCAGCGGACCGAGCACGAACGCGCGCTCCTCCAGGCGCGGATGCGGCACGACGAGACCTGGCTCGGAGATCTCGCGCGCGCCGTACGTCAGGAGGTCGAGATCGAGCGTGCGCGGCTCGTTGCGACGGCCGCCGGCGCGCCGGCGGCCGTGATCGCGCTCGATCGAGAGGAGCCGCTCGAGCAGCTCGCGCGGCTCGAGCGAGGTTTCGAGGATCAGCGCGCCGTTCAAGTACGGCCCCTGATCCGGCGGTCCGCCGACGGGCTCGGTCTCGAGCCAACCGGAGGTCCGGTGGACGTGCACGTTCGGCAACGCCGCGATCTCGCGCACCGCGAGATCGAGATGGCCGCGCCGGTCCCCCAGGTTGCTGCCCAGGCCGATGGCGCAGACGACGCGCTCGCCGCTCATGGCACGGAGACCGGCGGAGCCGGCTCGACCGACGAGCGTGTCACGCGGCGCGCGATGCCGCGCGCGAAGCCGATCAGGACGTACCCGTTGAACACGATGAACACGGCGAGCACGGGCGCCACGAACAGGCAGAAGCTCGCGAACACGAGCCCCACCAGCGTGACGAACTGCCCGCGGCCGGTGATCGCCGAGAACATGTGGATGTAGCGCACGCGGCTCACCATCAGGAGCCCCAGGGCCGGGAGCATCAGCGCGAGCGCGGGGAGGAACCACTCGAGCACCGGGTGCTTGTCGATCTGCGGGATGAGGCGCAGGATCGCGCCGAGCGGCGTCACCGTGCCGTCGGAGTGCTCGATGTGCGGATTGCGCAGCGACAGGTACATCAGCATCGTCGCCGACACGGCGCCGGCCGCGGCCGGCGAGGGCAGCCCCGTGAACGACTTGTGCGCCGCTTCCTCGAGATCGCTCTCGAGGTTGAAGCGCGCCAGGCGCAGGATCGCCATCACGCTGAACACCGCCGCGGCGATGAAGTGCAGGCGCGGGTTGACCGTGTAGTCGTAGACCGGCGCCTCGTGCTCGATCAGCACCTTGACGAGCAGCGCCGGCGCGACGCCGAACGTCAGCATGTCCGAGAACGAGTCGAGCTGAGCTCCGAAGTTCGAGGCGCCGCCGACCATGCGCGCGACCTTGCCGTCGAGCGCGTCGAACAGCATCCCGAGGAAGACGAGCCAGCAGGCCGTCTCCATCTTGCTGTAGAAGCCCAGCGCGTCGCCGGCCGACAGGGCGAGCGCGTCGATGCCCTTGCAGATCGCGAGCAGCCCGCAGAACGCGTTCGCGAGCGTCACGAGGTTCGGGAGGATGTGGATCTTTCTCACGAACGGTTGTCCGGCGCGGCCGGCGTCGATCGGGCAGCGCGTCCAAAATAACCGCATCCGCCGTGGTCTGCGGTCATCGGATGCGCGTCCCCGTATTCCCCGTCTCCCCGGGACTCAGTAGGATCCTGCGGCGATGAGTGCAATCGTCAACATCCAGGGCCGGGAGATCCTCGATTCGCGCGGCAATCCGACCGTGGAGGTCGACGTCACCCTCGAGAGCGGCGCGACCGGCCGCGCGTCGGTCCCCTC
>CAZQHA010000194.1:0-8416 GCA_964592795.1 uncultured Planctomycetaceae bacterium
AGCGCGTCTGCGGCATCGGGCCCTCGGCCGCATCCACGAGCAGCAGCACGGCATCGGCCATGCGGAGCGTGCGCTCCACTTGGCCGCCGAAGTCGGCGTGGCCGGGCGTGTCGACGATGTTGATCCGCGTGCCGTGGTAGTCGATCGCGGTGTTCTTCGCGAGGATCGTGATGCCGCGCTCGCGCTCCTGCGCGTCGGAGTCCATCGCGCGCTCCTGCACGACCTGGTTCTTTCGGAAAGTCCCCGCGAACTTGAACATCGCGTCGACGAGCGTGGTCTTGCCGTGGTCGACGTGCGCGATGATCGCGATGTTGCGGATCGGCTTCTTCGTGGGATGCATGTCTACGTGTGGACCTGATGGACTCGATCGAGTCGGTACGTCTTGAGGAGTCCCGAGCGCGTGCACTCGGCTTCGAGGTAGTTCTTCTTGTCGTGGCGGAAGAGGAGGCGCGGCGACACCGGCAGATGGGCGAGCTGCCCTTCCTCTCCATAGACGATCGTGACGCGGCGCTGCGTGCGGCACGCCTCGTCGAGCGCGCGCAGCCGCGGTGTGAGCCGCGCCGGCTGCGGCATCTCCGATCGGAACGTGATCGTCGCGCCGATCCGTGCCTGCAGCGCGGGCCAGTCGACGTCCTGGCCCGGCTCGTCCCGCGCGATCGCGGCCTGCGCGGCTTCGAGCACCTTCCAGCACGACACGGCGTCGGGCAGCGCGCGGTGGTGGACGTCGACTTCGATCGCGAGGAGTTGGCAGAGCGTGTCGAGCTTGTGGTCGGGCGCGTCCGGGAACGCCTTCCGCGAGAGGCGCAATGTGTCGAGCACGCTCGCGTCCGGCGGCGTGAGTCCGGTGCGCACGAACTCGAACGCCAGGACGTGCGCGTCGAAGCGCGCGCTGTGCGCCGCCATCCAGGGAACGGCGCCGAGCCAGTCGACGAATCGACCGAGCGCCTCGGTCGCGTCCGGCGCCGATCGGACGTCCCCGTCCCGGATGCCGTGCACGGCCGTCGCATCGGCGTCGATCGGCACCTGCGGCCGGACCAGCGATTCGAAGCGGTCGGCGACGTCGCCATCGACGACGAGGACCGCGGCCAGCTCCACGAGGTGGGGCGTGCCGCGCGCGGTGGCGCACTCGGTGTCGAAGACGGCGATCGGAAGGCTCATGGCGCGATTTGGGCGGAAGATTCTACTTCACAAGAGGCGCAGCACCGCCACGACTCCGCCTTTCTGAGCGACGTTCACGACCTTCTTGCGCGACGCGCGGCCGAGGATGCCCAGGCGCTGCTCGCTCGCGAAGAGACCCAGCACCGAGAAGTACTCGGCGCGGCCGATGTTCCCTTCCTCGTCGATCACCGGGAAGTCCTTCTCGGCGACGGGGTAGTAGCGCTGCGCGACCCACTTGCCCGGCTCGTGCAGCGCGCGCGCGAGCGCTGCGTCCCACGCCGCCGGATCGCACTCGCGGCCGAGCTGGATGCCTTCGCCGCCGTACGCGCGATTGGGCTTGAGCACGAGGTCCTCGCGGCTGCGCGAGAGCCATTTCATGAGCTGGATCGGCTGGCCGCCGGGATCCGTGCTCTCGCCGTCCTCGACGACGCGCGTCCAGGGGACGTGCTGCGCGAAGACGCGCCGCTCGTCCTGTGTGAAGTGCGCCGCGAACTCGGGCGACGTGAACACTTGGAACGCGCTCTTGTGGTCGAACTCCGCCGCGAGCGACGAGACGCACCGGCCCGCTTTCAGGGCGTGACGCATCCCGGACAGGTCGGCGCCGGCTTCCTCCTTCGCGGCGAGATCGTTGATCTCGTGGTCCCGGTACACGAGGTCGATCGGATGGTCTTCGTAGCGCATCTCGCCCTCGACGAGTCGCAGCTCGCGCGGATCGACGTGCCAGGCCTCGATGCCGAGCGATCGGAGATAGTCCGTGTTGCGCGGGAACTCCGTGACGCCGCCGAGCAGGTCGGTGTACTGGCACAGCGCGATGTTGAAGCGCTTGAGGCGCAGGTAGCGCGCGTGGTCGGCCAGGATCTCGAGCAAGACGCGACGCGGGTCGTCGTTCGGCTCGAGAAGCAGCGCCGGCGCGCTCCGGCGCAGCGCCGGGACCACGTGGCGCAATATGATGTCCTCGACCGTCGGCGCGACGTACGTGCCGCCCGCGCCGGTCGGATTGAACTCGAAGAACTGCGTGCTCTTGACCCAGTCGTGCGAACCGAAGTCGGTCGAGCAATCGAAGCGCCCGAAGAACACCTCGTCGGGCTTGCGGCCCTGCGAGAGGTCGGCGATCCAACGCTCCTCGCGCTCCTCGAGCGGCAGGAGGCGGCGCACCGCGGGCTCGGCGAGCCACAGCCGGTAGAGCTTCGCGTGCGCGCCTTCCAAGACACGCGTCACGCGGTGGAGGTACGCGCGCTGGTTCCCGCCGAGCACGCGCGGCCGCAGCATCACCGGCGTCGGCCGCGGCGTGCCGTCGTCGTCCTCGTACACGATGCCGCGCTCGAACGCCTCGGCGTGGACCGCGCGCTTGATCGCCGCGAGCTCGCTCGCGGGAACGCGCTCGAGCAGGCCGTTCAGCGTCGTGCCGAGGCTGTCCTTGAGGTTGCCGCCCCGCAAGAAGGGAGTGGACTGCGCCATGGGCGGCGATCTTATGCGATGTGCACGCCCGGACCGCACCGGCTAGAGTCGATGTCATGAAGCTCACATCCATCGCCGTCGCGTTCGCATCGCTCTTCGCCGTGATCCCCGCGCAGGACGCGCCGGCTTTCGCCGAGCCGACCGCGGCGCACGCGGTGCTCGAGAAGAAGGCCGGCACGTGGGACTGCTCCGTCGAGATGGCCGGCATGGGGAGCGTCGGCCAGGCGAGCTTCACCGCCAAGATGGACCACGGCGGGCTGTGGCTCGTCGGCGACTACCGCGGCGAGTTCGCCGACACGCCGTTCAGCGGCCACGAGGTCAGCGGGTACGACTCGAAGCGGCAGAAGTACACGAGCGTGTGGGTCGACTCGTGGGTCGATCACGTCATGCTGCTCGAGGGCGAGTACGACGCGAAGAAGCAGACGCTCGAGATGTGGACGACCGGTCCCGACCCCGTCACCGGGAAGCCCGTCAAGGAGCGCCACGATCACAAGTTCGTCGACGCCGACACGTGGGTGTTCACGATGAACCGCGCGAAGCCCGACGGCGGTGAGCTCGCGCCGGTGATGACGATCACCTACAAGCGCAAGAAGTAGCGCGTACGGTGTCAGGTGTCCTTCCACCGGGTTCGCGAACCCGGTGGAAGGACACCTGACACCGTACTAGCCCGCGAGTGCCTGGAACTCGGGCAGCCCGCGCAACACGTCGAGGTCGGTGTTGCGAACGAGCTCCGATTGGATGTAGAAGCCGCGGTCGCGCGCCGCCGCGAGCGCTTCGACGGCCTCGGGCAGATCACCCAGGATCGCGTGCACGCAGGCGACGTTGAACGCGGTGTAGCCGTCCTTCGGCGCGAGATGGCGCGCTCTCTCGGCTTCCGCCCGCGCGTCGTCGGCTTGTCCCATGCGCGCGAGCAGCATCGCCAGGTGCAAGCGCGCCTCCTGGTTGTCGGGAACCTGCACGAGGTGCGCGCGCGCGGCGGCGATCCCTGAATCGGCGATCGTCAGCGCTTCCTCGTAGCGGTTCAGCCGCTGGAGCACGCAGTACAGGTGGTCGTAGGACCCGATGTGCGTCGGCGCCAGCGCGATCGCGCGTTGCAGGAGCGGCGAGGCGTTCTTGAAGTTGCCCGCGCGCGCCAAGCTCGCGCCGAGCAAGCGGTGCGCGAGCCACTCGTCGTTGTCGAGCTGGATCGCCAGGCGGTACTCGCGCTGCGCGTCGGCGGGGTGACCCGAGAGGTGCCACGCGAACCCGAGCGACGTGTGCGCCTCGGCGCAGTTGGCGTCGAGCGACAGCGCGCGCGCGGCGTGCTCGCGCGCCTCGTCGAGGAACGCGGTGTCGCCGTCCCAGTAGAGGAACTTGCGCACCATCGCCTCGGCCAGGCCCGCGTACGCGATCGCGCAGTATGGATCCTCCTCGATCGCGCGCCGGAACGAGCTCACGGCGGCGAGCAGGTGCTTCGTCGATCCGCGGTGCAGCAGCGAGTGCGCGCTCTTCGCGAGCTCACGGCTGCGCTCGACGTTGCGCCGGACGGTGTCGGGGGGACGGCGCGCGATGTCGGACAGGCGCTTCTTCACCGTCCGCACGACGCCGCGCACGAGTCCGGCTTGCAGCCCCCACTCGTCCTTGTCGTCGTACTCGATGCGATCGCGCCAGATCTCGCGCAGCTTGGGCGCCTCGACGTCGCCGTCCTTCTCGTACTGCTCGAGCATCACGTCGAGCTTGCCGTCGGATCCGTCGAGCGAGAGCTCCGAGCGCAGGACGAAGTCGAACGGCGTGCGCTCGGGCGGCGTGTCGTCGTCGAGCAGGCTCACGGTGAGGCCCTTCACGCGCGCGAGCTCGATCGCCAAGTCCTTGCGCAGCGAGCCGGACAGCGCGAGGCACGCCCCGACGCTCGATCCGACGCACGCGACGGGCGGCACGAGGATCGTCGCGGACGCGCTGGCGACGCTCGCGTTGCCGTTGGTCGATGCGACGCCGTCGGCGATCGCCTGCAGCGCGCCGTGAGCCGCCTCGGCGTCCGCGAATCGGTTCGCCGGCAACGGATCGAGGCACTTCATCAGGAACTCCTCGAACGCCTGCGGGATGCCGCGGCGCACCTCCGACGGCCGCTTCGGCCGGCAGTCGAGGATCGCCATGCACACCTCGGGGAAGCTCTTGCCGGGGAACGGCAGCTGACCCGTGATCGCGTGGTAGAGCACCGCGCCGAGCGCGAAGACGTCCGAGCGCACGTCGAGCTCGTCGCCGCGCACCTGCTCGGGCGACATGTACAGCACGGTGCCGACGAGCATGCCGTGCTGCGTGATGCTGCCCTCGTTCGACGCGCGCGCGATGCCGAAGTCGAGCAGCTTCACGGTGCCGTCGTCCTGCACCATGATGTTCGCCGGCTTCAGGTCGCGGTGGATCAGGTGCGAGCGGTGAACGAGCGACAGCGCCTGCGTGACCTGCAGCGCGATGCGCATGCACTCGTCGTAGCCGAGCGACTGCTCCTTCAGGATCTTGTCGAGCGTCCGGCCCTGCAGGAACTCCATCGCGATGAACGACGTGCCCTGGTCCTTGCCGTACTCGTAGATCGTCGCGATGTTCGGGTGCGCGAGGTTCGACGTGTGCTTCGCCTCGCGCAGGAAGCGGTGGTCGGCCGCGGGGTCGATCTCCGCGTGCGCGCGCAGGATCTTGAGCGCCACGGTCCGCCCGAGCTGCAGGTCGACGGCGCGGTAGACCTCCGAGAGGGGGCCTTCGCCGAGCCGGTCGGTCTCGGGGTCGAACTGGAAGTGCGCAAACTGCATCGGAGTTTGCCGACCTGCCGCGAGAGCGACCGGTGAGCGCTTGTGGAAACTCATTATGTAAGGGAGGGCGCGGCAATGCGACGGGCGCGCGGCGGCTGGCGCGACGGGCGCGGACATGGCATGTAGGAAAACATGTCGTCACCCGCCGGCCCGGATCCTGAACCTCGTGTGGAAGCCGCGCTCGTTCCGTTCGCGGAGGGCGATTTCCACGTCCTCTCGCCGGCCCTGGCGCGCGATCCTCAGTACAACGACCGGCGCCTCGAGCTGCGCCGGAAGCTGCTCGCACTGGGAAAGGTGTTCTGCGCGGAGGCGAAGCGCGGCGGCGTCCTTCTCGACGCGCGCACGAGCCTCCACAACCCGCACGCCTTCAACCACATGCAGGTCAAGCGGATGTGGTTCTACGCGTGCCGGCCGAAGAGCGAGAAGACGCGCCTCAAGCGCACGATCGGCGCGGAGCTCGCGAAGGACCTCGACTCGGCGTACCGCAACGCGTACCTGTGCACCGCGCTGGAGACGGACTCGATCGAGGTCTCGCTGCGCGTGCACGCCGAAGCGTGGTACGACGGGCAGAACCTCGTGAACCGCGTGCGCGCCGAGGGCGTCGACGGTTGGAAGCGCTTGCTGAACGAGCTCGAGGGCTTTCGACTGCGCCTCGCCGACTGGAAGGGCGAGTGGCCGTGCGGCGCGCTCACGAAGGAGCGCGTCGAGGAGTTCTTGAAGTACTTCAAGCCGGGCGAGCACTCGCTCGCGATCGACGCGCGCTTCCCCGCGCCCGCCGGCGCCCGCGGCGAAGCACTCTCGCCGGAGATGCCGGCGCGCATCGTCGAGATGCTCGTGCGGCTCGTGCCGATGTACCGCTACGCGGCGTGGTCGGAGGAGAGCGACTTCCTCTTCAAGAAGTAGCGATCAGAAGCTCAATTGCAGCTCGACCATGAACGCCTCCTCGTGGTCCGTCGAGCCGTCGTCGAGCGCGACCTCGTCCGAGTAGAGCGTCTCGACGAACGCGTTGCGCACGGTCACGTGCTCGTCCGCGATCCAATTGAGCCCGATCGAGAACGTGCGGATGCGGTCGGTGAACGTGCCCCGCACGGCGAGGAACGAGCTCGCGAGGTCGTCGTCGAGCTCGAGGTCCGACCAACGCGCCGCGAGCACCCACGCGCCGCGACCGGCGCCGCTCGACGGATCCCAGGGACGATCGGGCGACACGCCCTTGAAGGACTTCGACTCGCCGGTGAGCACGTGCGCGATCGAGACGTACGCGCCCTGGAAGACGATGTCCTCGTCGGTCGCGCCGCTGTCCATCTCCTGCTCGATCCGCGCGTACTCGGCTTGCAGGAACCACGGCCCGCGGAACCAGGCGAGCTCGAGGCCGGCGCGCGCGCGCGCGCCGTCGAGCCGCGCTCCGGTGTCGAACTCGAGCACGTCGAGGCCGAGCTCGTTCGTGATCGTGGTGCCGGCGACGTCCTCGTCCTGGCTGCCGATGGTCCCCGCGACGCCGAGCTGCAAGTTCTCGAACGCCGCACCCGCGTCGTCCGCGAACGGATGCCACATCGCGCGCGCGGCGACGACCTTGCTGCTCGTCGTGTCGGAATCGCCGGTGCCGTTGTACGCGGCGAGCCCGTACTCCCACTCCCTCGACGGGCTGTTGCCCTTCAAGAACACGCCGTGGTCCTCGGCGGGCGAGAACTGATTGAGGATCGAGAAGCGCGGGAAGTCGATCGGCCGCCGGCTGCGCACTTCCTCGAGGCCGAATGGGACCTTCGCGCGGCCGGCCATGAACAGCGCATCGTCGCGCAGGACGTCCATGCCGAACCAGGCTTCCTCCATCTCGGTCCCGTCGGGGAGGAAGTTGGGCTCGACGAGCGCGCGGGAGACTCCCCGCGAGCAGGGCGCGGAACTCGAGGCGCATCCGACGCACGTCGAAGTCGCTCGACGGCTCGCGGTCCTCGTCGAACAGGTTCGCGCCGAACTGGAACAGCCCGCCGATCTCGAGCTCGTTCTCACCGTCCGCCGATCGAACGAAGAAACCGCCGTCGTAGCCCGCGGCCACGGACGGCGGTTCATGTGGGGGTTGCGATGACGCGCCCTCCTGCGCGAGTCGGCCGAGCGACACGAAGAGCAGGGCGAGCATCGCGGGCGGCTGGGGTCAGCCGCGCGTCTTGCGTGCCAGCGCTTCCTTGTACTCGATCAGGGTCTTCTCGAGCTTCGGCTCGAGCTCGACGGCGCGCGTCTGCAGCTCGATCGCCTTCTGGATGTCGCCCTTCGTGAAGTGGACGCGAGCGACCGTGTCGAGGATGCCCGGGTCGGCGTTCCTCGTGAGCTCGTTCGCGCGCTCCGCCATCTTCAGCGCGAGATCGAGATCACGATTCTCGACGGTGCTCTCCGGATCCACGATCGACCACGCCATCTGGTTGAGCACGCCGGGATGATCCTTGCCCACGCCGCTCAGAACCTCGCGCGCCCAGGCGTACGCCGCGGCGTCGTCCTTCTTGCCGGTGAGCAGCGTGTCGAACTTCAACGCGGCGTACTGGATGTAGTTGGGGCCTTCGGCGACGAGCTCGTCCGCGGCGCGCGTGGCCGCCTCCCACTCGCCGGCTTTCCTGGCTTCCGCGAACGTCTGCTGGAGCTTGATCGCGCGCGCTTCGATCGCCGCCTTCTCCGCGTACTTCGTCGTGGCCGCGTCCAGGTCGTACTTGTCCGCGAGGATCTCCGCGAGCGGCGCGTCGAGCTGCATCGGGTGTCCGATGAACGCGATGCGTCCTTGCTTGTCGACGACGAACGAGCACGGGATCCCTCGGCGGCCCGCGGCCTGCATCCAGGCTTCCGTAGTCTTGCGCTCGTCGTCCCACGCGACCGTGTACGCCATCTTGTCGCCCTTGTCGGCGACCATCTTCTTCGACTTTTCGAGCGTGTTGCCGCGCGTGTCGGCCGACGTGACGCCGATCACGGTGAGACCCTTGTCCGCGTACTGCTTCTGCAGCTCCGAGAGATGCGGGAACGCGGCGATGCACGGCCCGCAC
>CAZQHA010000195.1:0-8393 GCA_964592795.1 uncultured Planctomycetaceae bacterium
CCGCGTCGCGACTACAGTCCTCTGCGATGTTCGACTTGCGTGACGCGATCCTGGCGGCGGCTCTGGCGTGCTCCGTGGCGTGCGATGGTCGCGCGCCCGCGGAGCCGCCGCGCTCGCTGCCGGGCGAAGCGCCGTCGCGGGTCGCGGCGAGCACGACGACCGAGACTGCGCCGCCGGTGGCGATCCCGCCGGACGCGCCGCTCGTCGCGGTGCTCGGCGACAGCATCGCGGCCGGGCTGCATCTTTCCGCGGACCAGGCCTTCCCGGCCGTGCTGCAGCGCGAGCTGGCGGCCGCCGGGACGCCGTTCCGATTGGTGAACGCGGGCGTCAGCGGCGACACGAGCGCCGGCGGATTGCGGCGCGTCGATTGGATCCTGAAGCAGAAGCCCGACGTGCTCGTCGTCGAGCTCGGCGGAAACGACGGGCTGCGCGGACAGGACCTGGCCGGCGTCGAAGAGAACCTGCGCGGCATCGTGACGCGCGCGAAGGACGCGGGAGCGCGCGTGGTGCTGCTCGGCATCCAGATCCCGACGAGCTACGGCGCGGACTACGCGGGCCGGTTCGCCTCGATGTACGCGCGCATCGCACAGGATCTCGGCGTCGACCTCGTCCCGGAGTTCTTCGCCGGAGTGGGCGGCTTGCCGGACATGACGCTCGAGGACGGCTTGCACCCGACCGCGGCCGGGCAGGCGCGCCTCGCGCGCAACGCCGCGCCGGTGTTGGATCGCGTGCTGAAGGATCTCGCTACAGCTCGATCACGTTGATCTCGTCCGGGGCGAGGCCCAACTCGTGCGTCTCGATCACCTGTCCGTCCTTGCGCAGCTCGAGCTTCCTCGCGCCCGAGCGCACCGAGACGACGCCCGATCGGCCCGCTTCGAGCGGCGCTGATAGGGCCGTGCGGATCCTCTCCGCGTTGCGGTGGGCGATCAAGAGCAGCGCGCCGTCGCCGTCGCGGATGGCGATCTCGTCGGCGCGATCGACCGGCGCCGAGAGGCGCACGTCGAGACGGAAGCGCGCGTCGACGAAGATCTCGAGGTTCAGGGCGTCGACGCCGGCCGGCATCGTCCAGTCCGTCGACTCGATCGCGTCGCCGCGGATCTCGAGGTACACGTGCTCCTTCGGAACGCGATCGAGGGAGAATCTACCCTCCGCGTCCGTCGTCGCGTCGCTGCCGCGCATCAGCATGTTGACCTCTTGCGTGCCGCCGAAGAAGCGCGCCTGCGTCTGGAAGCACTTGGCGCGCAGCGCGATGACCGCTCCGGCGACAGGGCGTCCGCCGACGGTGACGATCCGGCCGGAGAGCTTCTCGTGCACGTCGGGACCGGGCATCACGATCTCGACATCGCGCTCCCCGGCACGGATCGGCTTCGTCGTGAAGACGTGCATCGCGTGCGCGTCGTAGAGCCGCAGGGTGTACGCGCGATCGTCGAGGCCGGGGAAGACGAAGCGTCCGTCCGCATCGGTGAGCACGTAGTTCCAGACCGCGTCGGGCTGACCGCCGACGCCGGTGTAGATGCGCCGCAGCGTGCCGTCGGCCTTCATCGGCGTCCCGGGCTCGAGCGCGTGCGCAGGAATCGTCGCGCCCGCCATCAAGCTCTCGTTCTGCACGGGCATCGTTCCGACGAGACCGAAGAGCGTCGGATCGGCGAGCCACACGCCGATGGTCTCGCGTGGCTTGCCGTCGGGGTCGACGACGCGCGCCGTGATCGAGAGCGACGGAGAGCCAAGGCGCAGCTCGATGAAGTCCGGCCAACCCGTGTCGTCGAGTGTCGGCTCGTGGGGTCTCTCCATGCGCACGGGCAAGAAGCCGGTCTTCACCGCGGTCACTGCGTCCGCCGTCACGGCGTGCGTGAGATCGAGCGCGAACTCGCCGCGCTCGTCCGTGATCGTCGACGCGCAGCCGACGGCGACGCGCGCGGTCGCGGCTGGGTCACCGCTCGCTAAGAGCACGCGGCCGCGCAGCGCGCCCTGTGCGAGCACGGCGGGTCGCACGAGCTCGAAGAGCAGATTGGGATTGGAGAACTCCGGCTGCGGCTCCATCGCCGGCTCGTAGCCGTCGACGAGCACGCGCAGAGTCGCTCGTGCGACTTGCGGCATCGCGCGCATCTCGAACCGTCCACTCGCGTCGGTGCGCGCCGACCAGTCCTTGGCGCGCGTGCCCTCCAGGTTGAGCCCGAGGTTCGTGTCGAAGCCGCGCGGCATCGCGAGTGCGACGCGTGCACCGGGCACGGGAAGTCGTGCGGGATCGATCACCGAGCCGCCGACGTCGATCGCGGTCGCGACGATGACGAGCGGCTCGATCGACGACTGCGCGACCCACACGGCTTCGCACAACGTGGCGAAGCGTGCGTCGTTCGAGTCGATCGTGCCGTTTCCGGAAGTCGTGTCGAGCTCGAAGAACCCTCCAGCGCCGCTGTGCACGGCGGTCTTCGTATCGCCCGCGATGAACTGGAGCTCGACGCCCGAGAGCGCCGTCCCCGTCGCGTCGACCACGCGACCCCGGACGCGGTTCTGCGCAGCGGCTTCCGCGGGCGGCGCGGTCGCGACGCTCGAGCTCGACGGCTCCGCCGCCGCCAGCTCGACGCGCGGTGCGCGCTCCGTGCCGTCTTCGAGAGCGCTCGGCATCTCCTCGTCGGCTCGTGGCGCGCTCGCGTCCGGCGAGTGCGCGACGCCGCCGCGCGGTTCGCTCGTGCCGCCGAACTCGATCACGGCCGCCACGGTCGCGATCACCGCGATCGAAACGACGGAGAGCGTCACCTTCGCATTCACGATCACACCTCCGAGGCTCGCGAGTGGTCCGGACGATCGCCGCGTGAGCGGCACGAGGAGCGCGAACAGCGAGCCCTTACCGCCACGACCGTCGTCGAGCGCCGCGCGCAGCTTCGCGAGCCCGCGCGTGATGCGACTCTGGACGGTCGTCGTGGGAACGTGGTGGCGGCGCGCGATGTCGCGCGGAGGCAGATCCTCGAAGAAGCGCAGGAGGATCGTCGAGCGGTACGGCTCGTCGAGATCGAGCACCGCGCCGACGATCCGCCGCTGGAGGCTGGCGCGCGCGACGAGCGACTCGGTCGATTCGAGCCGTTCGCCGCGGGCCGCGCGCTCCTCGCGCTCACGCCGACGGAAGTCGCCGCGCCGGCGCTGGCGCACGAGGTTCTGCATCACGAGCGCGAGCCAACGCCGCAGCGACTCGAAGTCGCGCGGCGGCCGCTCGAGCGCGACCACGCAGGTCTCTTGCGCCAGATCGTCGGCGCGGTCGCCATCGACCGAGAGCTCGAGAGCGAGCCGCTTGATCCACGCGAGGTGCGCGATCAGGAGGTCGCTCTGTGCGGGCTTCGACGGATCTGCGTCCATGAAGAGCCGGAGATGCCGGGGGCGCGCGATTCGACGCGCGGAGAAGCGAGTTTCGCGGAGCGGTCCGGTCTGGCAACGCCGTGTCGTCGCTATGACGTGGAACTTTCACTGGCCGCGGGCCGCCGTGTTCCCCGATACTCCCTTCTCGCACTGTCCGAATGGAGCCACAGATGACCCGCATCGACGCCGCCAAGATCGAATCGCTGAAGAAGGGGTTCGCAGGAAAGATCGTGCTCCCGAGTGACGCGGGATACGACGAGGCCCGCAAGATCTGGAACGGCATGGTCGACAAGCGCCCAGCGATCATCGCCACGTGCGCCGGGACGAAGGACGTCCTCAAGGCGCTGAACTTCGCGCGGGACAACGGAGTCCTCTTGGCCGTGCGCGGCGCGGGACATCACATCGCCGGCAACTCGCTGTGCGACGACGGCATCGTGATCGACTTGTCCGCGATGAAGGCGGTGAAGGTCGATGCCGGCGCACGGCGCGCGATCGTCGAAGGCGGCGCGACGCTCGGCGACTTCGATGGGGCCGTGCAGAAGCACGGACTCGCCACGCCCGTGGGAATCAACTCCACGACGGGCATCGCGGGGCTGACGCTCGGCGGCGGCTTCGGTTGGCTCAGCCGCAAGCACGGCATGACGATCGACAACCTCGAGTCCGCCGAGGTCGTGACCGCGAAGGGGGACGTGGTGCGCGCGAGCGCCAGCGCGAACCCCGACCTCTTCTGGGCGATTCGCGGCGGCGGCGGGAACTTCGGCATCGTCACGAGCTTCGAGTTCCGCCTGCACCCGGTGGGCCCGGATCTCTTCAGCGGGCTCATCGTCTACCCGTTCGCCGACGCGCGATCCGTCTTGAAGCAGTACCGCGAGTTCGTCGCGAAGGCGCCCGACGAGCTCTCCGTGTGGGTCGTTCTCCGCAAGGCGCCGCCGTTGCCGTTCCTCCCGGCGGCGGTGCACGGCAAGGAAGTCCTCGTGCTCGCTCTCTTGCACGCGGGCGATCCGCGACAGGGCGAGACCTTGGTGCAGCCGCTGCGCAAGCTCGGCAAGCCGCTCGGCGAGCACCTGGGCGTTCAGCCGTACACCGCGTGGCAGAAGGCGTTCGATCCGTTGCTCACGCCGGGCGCGCGCAATTACTGGAAGTCGCACAACTTCACGAAGATCGCCGACGGTCTGATCGACGTCGTCGTCGAGTACGTCGGGAAGCTGCCGTCACCGCACTGCGAGATCTTCTTCGGATCGCTCGGAGGAGCCACGAAGCGTCCGGCGCCCGACGCGACCGCCTACGCTCATCGCGACGCCGAGTACGTGATGAACGTTCACGGGCGGTGGGAGAAGCCCGCGGAGGACGCGCGTTGCATCCAGTGGTGCCGCGACTACTTCCAGGCATCGGCTCCGTTCGCCAGCGCCGGCGCCTATGTGAACTTCCTGACCGCCGACGAGGGCGACCGCGTGCGCTCCGCGTACGGCCGGAACTACGAGCGCCTCGCGCAAGTGAAGCGGAAGTTCGACCCGGAGAACCTCTTCCGCATGAATCAGAACATCAAGCCGGCTTGATGGAGAAGGTCGGCGGTCGACGTCGAACGAGTTGGATGGCGGCGATCAGCTCTCGAGCTCGAAGCTCGAGAGCGAGAACCCCGCGAGCTCGAGCGCCGACCTCACGTTGGCCTCGAGCATGTTGCACGGCTCCTTCAGCCAGAGCATCGCCGTGCCCGTGTCCTGGTAGACGTGGACCGCGACGACCTTCGAGACGTTGGCGAGCGCGTTCGCGACCGTCCGCGTCTCGATCAAGCCGTTCATCCCAGACACCGTGACCGTGTACGTCGCGTCGAGCTTCGGCCAAGTCCGCGTCTCGAGCTCCTGGGCGGCGACACCGCGCTTCTTCAGGCTCGCGATCACCGCTGCCTGAGCGGCGGCCGGCCTTCCGCTCATGACGACGGTCGCGCGGCCGAGGCTGTCGATCGCGATCTTGTCCGCATCCTCGAGATCTTCACGGAGGGCGCGCTCGACCCTCGCGCGCTCGTCCGGCTCGAACCGGTCGAGGTAGAAGAGGACCGCCGCGAGCTTCGGAGGCGGGCCGATCTGGAAGCTGACGACGTCGAATCCGGCGTCGCGGATCACACGGTCGGCGTCCAGCTCGGTGAGGACGGTGTCGTGCTCCGTGACGACCGTCGCCACCTTGCAGTCGTACTCGACGCTCGTGACCCCGTCGATCGATTCGAAGGCCGCACGGACCTTCGGATTCGCGCTTCAGCCTCCGCCGGCGACGCCGACGAGATAGGTCCTGCCGCTGGGTGCCGTCGGGCCCGAAACGCTGGCGCAGCCCGTCGAGAACGCGGCGAGCGCCAGTGCGGCGGCGCCGGAAGTGATGGTGATCTTCATGCTCCTCCTCGGATTCGCGCGTGAACGGACCTCGCGCGTCCGGCGCGAGAAGTCTTTCGGAATTCTCCGCCGCCGCCGGCCGTCCTGGCGCCCCACCCGGGGGGGCTATAACCTCTCCTCGCCGCCATGTTCGAAACCCTGACGCAGCGCCTCACCCAATCGTTCTCCTTCCTCCGCAACCAAAAGGAGCTGACCGAGGCGAACATCGGCGAAGGCCTCGAGCAGGTCCGCAACGCGCTCCTCGAAGCGGACGTCAACTTCAAGGTCGTCAAGGACTTCACCGAGCGCGTGCGCCAGCGCGTCGTCGGCCAGCAGAAGATCACCGGCGTCGATCCGTCGCAGCAGTTCGTCGCCGCGTTCCACCACGAGCTCGTCGGCCTGATGGGCCCCAAGGACGCGCGCATCGAGTTCGCGAAGAACGGCCCGACGGTCGTCCTGATGGCCGGCCTCCAGGGCGCGGGCAAGACGACGACGTGCGCCAAGCTCGCGCAGCACATGCGCGAGAAGTATTCGAAGCGCCCGCTGCTCGTCGCCGCCGACGTCAAGCGCCCCGCGGCCGTGGAGCAGCTCAAGGTGCTCGGCCGGCAGATCGGCGTGCCGGTCTTCTTCAAGGAAGGCATGACGCCGCCCGAGCTCTGCTTCCAGGGCGTCGCGCACGCGCGTGTCGCCGGCGCCGACCTCGTGATCCTCGACACGGCGGGGCGCTTGCACATCGACCGCGACATGATGAGCGAGGTCGTCGAGATCGCGCGCGTCGTCAAGCCGACGAACACCGTGCTCGTCGTCGACGCGATGACCGGCCAGGACGCGGTCACCTCCGCGGCCGCGTTCAATCAGAGCCTCGAGCTCACCGGCGTCATCCTGACGAAGCTCGACGGCGACGCGCGCGGCGGCGCGGCGGTCAGCCTCAAGGCCGTCACGGGCAAGCCGATCCTGTTCGTCGGCGAAGGCGAGCGGATGGGGGATCTCGAGCCCTTCCACGCCGAGCGCATGGCCGGCCGCATCCTCGGCATGGGCGACGTCGTCGGCCTCGTCGAGAAGGCGCAGTCGGCGATGACCGAGAAGCAGGCGCAGGCCGCCTTCGAGAAGCTCGTGATGGGGAGCTTCACGCTCGAGGACATGCTGGCGCAGCTTCGGATGGTGCGGAAGCTCGGCCCGATGAAGAAGGTCCTCGGCATGATGCCGGGGATGTCGGGCCTCGCCGACAACCTCGACATCAACGACGGACAGATGAACCGGCTCGAGGCGCTCTTCACCTCGATGACCCCGCGCGAGCGCCTGCAGCCGGACGTCATCGACATGAGCCGCCGCCGGCGCATCGCGCGCGGCTCGGGTCAGGAGGTCGCCGCGGTCAACGATCTGCTCAAGCGCTTCAAGGAGATGAAGCTCGTGATGAAGCAGATGAACAAGATGGGCCTGGCGGCGCAGATGGGCGCGAAGCACAAGCGCGAGGCGCTCAAGGACATGTCGCCCGACGGCGAGCTCGCCGGGGAAGAATCGGGGGGCGTCGGCGGCATGCTCTCGGGCCTCTCCAGCGGGATCGGCAACATCGGGCGCGGACTGGGTGGGATGCTCGGCGGCGGCGGACCGGGGATGGGCGGCGCAGGCGGGCCGGGTGGACCGGGGGGCATGGGCGGACTCGGCGGACTCTTCGGCGGACCGCGCCCGATGGGCTCGTCCGCGACGCGCAAGAGCGGGTCGAAGCGCAAGGACAAGAAGCGCAAGAAGGGGAAGCGGCGCTGAGCGCCGCGAAACTTTCCCTCCCGCCCCTGGACAGCCCGCGGCGGATTGTGTGTCCTATTCGCCCCGAATCCCGGCCGCGGCACCCTGCCGAGCCGCCGGCTCGCGGCACCGACCACACACATCCTCTATGGCTGTAGTCATCCGCATGAGACGCACGGGTCGCAAGAACCGCCCGTGCTACCGCATCAACGTCTCCGACTCGCGCTTCCCGCGCGACGGCCGCTTGATCGAGACGATCGGCCTCTACGACCCGATCCGCCGCGACACCGGCGCGCAGATCACGATCGACGTCGACCGCGCGCGCCACTGGCTCAAGGTCGGCGCGAAGCCCAGCGAGACCGTGTACTCGATCTTCAAGCGCAAGGGCGTGCTCGAGCCGAAGCCCTACGCACCGCGCGAGCGGGACGGCCGCGGCAAGAAGAAGACCAAGACGCGCGCGCGTCGCGACGCCGACAAGGCCGCGCGCATCGAGCGCAAGACCGTGCGCGCGAAAGAGCGCAATCAGAAGAAGGCCGCCGAGAAGAAGGCCGACGCGGCCGCCGCCGCGCCGGCGACCTAGCCCCGCCGCCGACGGCGACGCGGGTCCTCGCTCCGCACGCAGCACGCGCGTTCCCGGTCGAGAGGAACGCGCGCGCCGCATCCACGTTCCACGCCGAACTGATCGCCCGGGAGATTCCGTGACGAAGAAGTCCGAGACCGTTTCCAAGCTGCTCAAGAAGATCGAGCCGCGTTGGTCGCTCCCCAAGCCGATGAAGGAAGCGACGCTGCTCGAGCAGGGCATGCTCGCGATCCTCGTGCGCCACCTGCCGCAGGACAAGGCGGAGGCCGCGCTGGTCACGCTGCGCAAGGCGTACCCGGATTGGAACGAGCTGCGCGTCGCGCAGGTGCAGGAGATCTCCGCGCAACTCATCGGCAAGG
>CAZQHA010000196.1:0-8354 GCA_964592795.1 uncultured Planctomycetaceae bacterium
ATGCCGCGGCGCCTACCCGCCGCGGGTGTGCATCTCGAGGTGCGGATCCTGGCGCAGGTCCGTGATCTGCACCAGCGGCTCGCGCCGGGCGCCGGCGAGTCGCTCCTCGGCTCCGCGGTCGGTCCGCGCGCTCCACGTGCCGGTGAGGATCCGCGCGATCTCCTCGGTCGTATCGCCGCGCCGCAGCGCGATGCGCAGGTCCGTTCCCCGCGTCGCGTAGAGGCACGTGTACCACAGACCGTCGGCGGTGAGCCGGCTGCGGTCGCACGCGCGACAGAACGGCGCCGTGGTCGACGCGATGATCCCGAAGACGGTGCCGTCCGGGAGCAGGAACCGCTCCGCCGGCGCGGAGGTGTCCTCGCGCACCGGATGGACGCGCCCGTAGGCGGACTCGATCGCCGCGAGGATCTGCGTGCGCGTCACCACGCGATCCATCGACCAGCGCGTCGCTCCGCCGACGTCCATGTACTCGATGAAACGGATCTCCGCGTCGATCGCCTTCGCGTGCTCGAGCAGGGGGACGATCTCGTCGTCGTTGACCCCGCGCATGACGACGGTGTCGAGCTTGATCTTCCGGAAGCCCGAGCGCGCGGCGGCGTCGAGCCCCGCGAGTACGTGCTCGAGCCCGGTGCGTCGCGTCAGCTCGAGGAACCGCTCGGGTCGCAGGGTGTCCAGGCTGACGGTGAGCCGGTGCAGCCCCGCGCGCGCGAGATCGGCCGCGCTCGCCGGGAGCAGGACGCCGTTCGTCGTCAGCGCGAGATCGCGGATCCCCGGCTTCGCCGCGAGCATCGCGACGAGGTCGGGGAGGTCGCGGCGCAGGAGCGGCTCGCCGCCCGTGATGCGAACCTTGGTGACGCCGAGCGCCAGGAACGCGTCGACGAGCCGCGCCAGCTCCTCGAACGTGAGGATGTCCGCGCGCGGCAACCAACGGTACTCCTCTTCCGGCATGCAATAGCTGCAGCGGAGGTTGCAGCGGTCGGTCACGGAGAGCCGCAGGCTCTCGAGCGGCCGGCCGAGGGCGTCGAGGATCGGGTTCGTCACGCGGAGGTCAGCGGGCTTCGGCGAGGCCGGCGTAGCTGCGCTCGCGGGGCGCCGCGGATTCGCACGGCAGTCCGGCGTCGTGCCATCCCGCCTCGACGACGCGGCCCGTCGCATCGCGTCGACCCGAGAATCCGCCCTTCAAGTTCGCGAGCGATCGATAGCCGGCCGCCGTCAAGAGCTCGCACGCGTGCATGGAGCGCACGCCCGAGGCACAACCGATCACGAGGCGCGCATCGGACGCGAAGTGCGTCTGCATCACGTCGACGAAGCGGGCGTTCGGCTGCAGGCCGCCCCGAGCGTCGCGGACCGCGAAGGGGACGTTGTACGCTCCCTCGGGATGGCCGGTCTGGAACTCCTCGACCGTGCGCACGTCGATGTAGCGCCAAGGGGCGTCTCCACCGAGCAGCCGCTGGGCCTCCGCGGGCGTGATGTTCTGGTAGGACATC
This sequence comes from uncultured Planctomycetaceae bacterium, assembly GCA_964592795.1. GTDB lineage: Bacteria > Planctomycetota > UBA1135 > UBA1135 > JANLUN01. The sequence goes on from CAZQHA010000196.1 coordinate 1,488, forward strand.
GATTCCACTCCTTGCCGGACGATTGTAGCGGCACTGCGCCGTACTCCCCCGCGCGCGGGTGAACTATCGTAGGACCGGATGACTCCCGTCGGGATCGTGCGCGCCGTCTGCGCGCTGGCGTGCCTCGCGGCGCCGCTCGAGGACAGCACGGTGCGCGAGAAGCTGACCCTCGCGATGCGCCTCCCGCCGAAGGAGTCGTGCGACGCGATCGAGAAGCTGCTCGAGGCCGACGCTCCGGAAGAAGATCGACGGGCGTGCCTGCGCGAGCTGTTCAAGCGCTACCCGGCCGCGGCGGCGGCCGCGCCGATCACGCCGGACGAAGCGAGCGCGGTCGACGAGCTGCGCCGTCGCAGCCAGCCGGTGACCGACGTCCTCGTCGGGCGCTTCGCGATCGTGCTCTCGACCGAGGATTTCGCGCGCGGCGCGCGCGAGGCGGATCTCCTGGCGTGGATCGACCTCGCGTACGCGGTCTCACGGCATCTCTTCGCCTTCGATCCCGTCGCGGCGCACGGCAGGCGTCTGATCGTGTTTCCCGATCGCGAGGTCGCCGCCGGCTGGCACTTCGACGCCGCGAAGTTCGCGGTCGTCGTCGGACGCGACGCCGCGGAGTACGGGACGTGGCGGCACGCGTTCGCGCGCGAGCTGACCGAGGCGTTCGTCGACGGGCATCCCGCGCAGCACCAGTTCCGGAACGGCTTCCGCACCGGTTGGCTCGAGTTCGGCCCGGCGTTCATCGCCGAGCGCCTCGCGTTCATGGAGGGTCCGTTCCGCGACAAGTTCGCGACCGATCGCAAGGTCTTCGCGGGGAGCGCGAAGGGCGATTACCTCGACACGCGCTTGCCGATCGAGGAGATCCCCGGCGCGACCGCGGTGCCCGGCTTCCTCCTCCAGCTCGCGCTGCTCGATGCACGAGCGGACGATCCGCCGGATTGGCGCCCCTTCCAGCGGATGTTCCGCGAAGCGCAGCGATCGCTCGAGCGCGGGGTCCCCGAGCACCTGTGGCCGGTGCGTCTGGCGCGCGACATCCAGCGTGCGTTCGGCGCCGATCTCGTGCGGCCGACGCTGGCGGAGTTCCGCTTCCCACTGGACGCGTTCACCGCGAGCGAGCTCGAGCGCTGGGAGAAGCGCGAGGACTCCGCGAAGCCGACCCCGCGCGCCGAGGGCGAGTCGAGCCTCGGGGCTTGGAAGGTCGTGGGACCGTTCGCGGACCCCAAGCGACGCGAGCTCGACTTCGATCCGCTCGACGCCGCGAGCTTCCAAGCGGCGCGATCGATCGAACTCGCCGGCGCCGCGCACGAGTGGAGGGAGATCGCACCCCAAGACGACGGCGGCGCGCTGCACGTCGAGACCGGCGACGCCCCCGGCGTCGTGTACCTCTCGACGCGCTGGCCGGACGCGCTCGCGAAGCCGACGGTCCTGTGGATCACGAGCTCCGATCCGATCGCCGTGTGGGTGGGCGGCACGATGGTGTACCGCATGCGCGAGCGTCCCGTCGCGGCAGTTCGAACCACGACTCGCGTCTTCTTGCCGAAGCTCGCCGCAGGCTCGCCCGTCTTGCTCCACGTCGCGTCGATCGGGCGACCGGTCGACGTGCTCCTGCGCGCCGGCGGGCCGACGCCCTTCGAGTACGCGCACCGCGTCGAAGTGCGCTCTCCCGACGCGAGCCGGCGTCTCGCGGCGACGCGCTACATCGGATCGCGCCGCGGCGCCGTGCAGCCGCTGATCGACCTGCTCGTCGTCGCGCTCGGCGACAACGACCGCGTCGTGCGCGCGGCCGCGGCGAACGCTCTCGGCGGTCGCCGCAACGAAGCCAGTGCTGTCCAGGCGCTGATCGAGCGCTGGGACACCGACAAGGACAGCCTCGTGACGGCCGCGATCCGATCCGCGCTGCAGGAGCTCGCGTTCGTCGACGTCGATTCCAGCGCGGCCGCGCACAAGTGGTGGCGCAGCGACGAGGCGAAACGCTGGAAGCAGTCGTACTTCGTCGAGTGCGAGAGCGCGCCCGCGCTCGGCGCGCTGGTGGGCGGTCGTGTCAGCGGCAGTCCCGCCGCGTTCGGCAACGCGTGCGTCGGCGGAGGATTCGGACAGAAGGTGGACGACGTGCTGGGCGTGGTGCTCGAGGCGCGCGCGGCCGCGCCGCACGTCTTGCGCTTGCGCTACACGTGCGCGCGGCCGAACGGACAGCTCGCGGTGGGCGTGCGGCGCGGAGAGGAGACCGTGTTCCTGCGCGAGGGGATCGCGCTCGAGAAGACTCGCGATTGGCACGCGTGGACGTGGCTCGACGTGCCGGTCGGCGAGCTCGCGCCGGGACGGTATCGCGTCGAGCTCTTGCTCCCGAACGGTCGCGTCGATTGCGACGTCATCGGCTGGGTCGTGCGCGCGGGGAGCGAGAAGTGACGGACTTCGAACGGCGACTGCTCGTCTTCAACTGCCACGAAGCCTGGGTGCACCAGCTCGCGGGCATGGGATACGCGCTCGACGTCATCGTCGGACTGAAGGGCCGCTACACGGAGACCTGGGACGAGCGCATGCGGCCGCTGCCCGGCGGCGCGCGCCTCGTGACGCTCGCTCAGGCGCTCGCGAGCGGCATCGACTACGCCTGCGTCGTCGCGCACAACATCACCGACGTGCTCGACGTGCGCGCGATCGATCGGCCGAAGGTCATCGTGCTGCACTCGACGCTCGAAGGCCGCGTCGAGAGCGAGGGCGCGACGACCGACCCCGCGCAGGCGCGCGACTTGCTCGCGCGCTTCCTCGCGTTGACGGGCGGTCACGCCGTCGCGGTCTCGGAGCTCAAGGGACGCTCGTGGCGGCTCGACGCGGACGTCGTCCCGTTCGGCGTCGATCCCGACGCTTATCCGCCGCACGTCGGCGACGAAGCGTCCGGCTTGCGCGTCTCGAACCTCATCCATCGCCGGCGCGCGATCTTGAGGATGGATCTCCACGAGGCGGCGTTCCGCGACGTGCCGGTCCGCATCGTCGGTCACAATCCCGACATCCCGGGCGTCACGGCGGCGTCGAGCTGGGAGGAGCTCAAGCGCATCCTGAGCGCGCATCGCTTCTACGTGCACACCGCCGATCCGCGGCTCGAGGACGGTTACAACATGGCGACGCTCGAGGCGATGGCAGCGGGCTTGCCGGTCCTCGGCAACGTGCATCCGAGCTCGCCGATCGAGCACGGCGTCAGCGGCTTCCTTTCGGACGATCCCGAAGAGCTGCGGACGCACGCGCTCGAGCTCCTCGCCGACGCGGAGCTCGCGGCCCGCATGGGAGCCGCCGCGCGGAAGACGGCGGCCGAACGGTTTCACGTCCGTCTCTTCCGCGCCGGCTTCGCGCGGTCGATCGAGCGCTCGGTCGCGGCCTGGAACGAGAAGCGGCGTCCGCTTCGCTCGCGCTGAAGCCGACGCCGCCGCGGACCGCGCGGAGCTACTTCTTGCCGGCTGCGAACGCCGTTTGCGCGGCTTGCGCCATCTCTTCCGGCGAGACGTCCTTCGTGTGCGTCGCGATCGTCCACGTGTGGCCGAACGGATCCTGCAGCTTGCCGAAGCGATCGCCCCAGAACATGTCCATGACCGGGCCGACCGACTTCGCGCCGGCTTTGACCGCGCGCGCGAACGCCGCGTCGACGTCCTCGGTGTAGATGTGGATGCCGACGCACGATCCGCCGACGGTCTGCGGAGACTTCGAGCCCATCTCGAGCGACTCTTCGCCGAGCATGAACGCCGAGTCGCCGATCTCCATCTCGGCGTGCATGATCTTTCCGTCGGGTCCGGGCATGCGGAACCGCTCGGTCGCGCCGAACGCCTTCTTGTAGAACTCGATCGCCTTGTCGGCGCCGCGAACGATGAGGTACGGCGTCAGCGTGTGGTAACCGTCGGGAACGGGCTTGACCTTGGGCATGGTGCGTCTCCGCGTCGTGAAGAAGAGTAGAGGTAGATGCTCAGCGCGCGTCGGTCGCCTTCTGCGCGCTGTATTTCTGCGTCGCGTACCCGACGATCATCCCCATGATCGAGCCGGGCAGCATGATCTCCCAGTAATAGTGATTGCCCTTCTCGTCGCCCATCGCTGCAACTAGGTATGCAAGGAAGAGCCCGATCGACAGGCCGAACAGGATGCCGAGCGGCAGCGAGCTCACCTTCTTCGCGAACCAGCCGGTGAGGAATCCTGCGATGAGCCCCTTGAACGTCGAGCCGATGACGATGCCGAGGATCTGATCCTTGACCTCGGGCGCGGACACCAGCGCGCTGAGGCCGTCGAAGACTCCGAGCACGGCGCCGAGGATCAGTCCGAACAAGGGTTTGCTCATGATCGATTGCTCCGAGAGGGGGATTGCACGCGGATCCATTCCGCGGCGGGGCGGCGGTCCTTTAAGTCGAACGGAAAAAAAGCAGCGCGAACCGCATGACGAGGTACGCGGCGACGAGCAGGATCGGCGTCTTGTGCCGCGAAGCGATCCGCGCGACGCGCGCCGGAAAGCGCTCCCGGTACGCGCTCACCGGCAGCTGCGCCGAGTAGCGGTGCACGTCGTCCAAGAGCTCGGCCACGGACGCGTAGCGCTCGGTCTTGACGCTCGCCAGCGCGCGGCTGCCGATCGCCTCGAGCGGTCGCGGTACGAACCGATCGGGCGTGGAACGCGAACGCCAGCGGCCGCCGTCCACCGTGCTCGAGAGCAGGAATCGAAGCACCGCTCCGAGCGCGTAGACGTCCGATCGCACGTCGAGCGCCTCGGGCGCGCCCCGCAGCTGCTCGGGCGACATGTACCCAGGCGTACCCGCGATCGTGCGCTCGCCGTCCTGCGCGGCGCCGAGCAGTTGCGCCACGCCGAAGTCGAGGACGAGCACTTCGCCGAACGATCCGACGCGGACGTTCTCGGGCTTGAGGTCGCGGTGCAGGATGCCCTGCGCGTGCGCGGCGGCGACGGCTTCGCAGATGCGGCCGAACACGCGCAGCCGCTCGGACTCGTCGTGCGGCTCGCGCGCGAACTCGGCGAGCGTGCGACCGGCGACGTGCTTCATCGCGTAGAACGCCCGCCCGTCGCCGAGGAGGCCCGCGTCGTACACCGGCACGATGCCGGGGTGCTCGAGGCGCGCGAGGATGCGCGCTTCGCCGCGCAGTCGATCGGCCGAGTCGCGGTCGACCGCATGCGCGTGCACCACCTTGATCGCGACCGTGCGCTCGAGCTCTCGGTCGCGCGCGAGGTACACGGTCCCCATGCCGCCGCGGCCGATCTCCTCGAGGATCTCGTAGCGCGTCGAGCCGAAGTCCGGCCGGTCCGCGATCTCGCGCAGGTGCCGCAACGCGGCGTCGGAGAGCTCGCTCATGCCGGATCGATGCCGAGCAGCGCGCGCGCTTCGGCCTGGAACTCGTCGTCGTCGACGCACGTCGAGCGCAGCTCCGAGAGCAGCGCGTCCTTGAACTCCCGCCGCGCCCACGCGAGGTGATTCGTCACCTGAGCGGTGCTCGTGCCGAACTCGGCGGCGAGCGCCGCGTACGTCGGCGGCGCGGAAAGGTCGGGACCCTTCAGGTCGTAGCGCTCGAAGATCCGGAACGCGACGCGCTTGTCGCGCGCGTCGCAGCGCGCCGACAGACGCTCGACGGCGGCCTCGAACACCGCGCGCGTCCACTCGCGATGGAACTCGGCGTCGAGCTCCGGGTCCGCGGCATGGAGGCTCTCGTCGAGCTCGTCGAGGTCGAGCGCGCGCGCGTCGCCGCCCCGTTTGTCGCGCTGCGCCGCCTGGCGCTCGCCCGCGACGTAGCGGTCGAGGCAGACGCGCAGGAAGGTGCGAAACGCCGCGCGGGATGGGTCGTACCGCCGGAAGTAGTCGCGCTCGAACGCGCGCATCAGGAAGCCTTGCGTCAGCTCCTTGGCGTCGTCGTTCGACGCGTTCCAGCGCCGGCGGACGTAGTGGTACGCCGGCTTCCAATACGCGGCGCAGATCGTCTCGAAGGCCTGACGCCGCATGGAGGGGTCGGCGCTCTGGGCGGCGACGAGCGCGGAGTGACGCGTGCGCGGAAAGCGGCCGTCCGAACCGCCGATGTCCGTGTCCTGCTGCATGGAGATCGTCGTTCGATTGTATTCTGGACGGCGGTCATGATCCGCCTGTACGAGAGCGAGTGCGTCACGATCGGCGATTGGCGGTGCGCCGGGCACGACCGTGGCACGCCGGCCGAGGAAGCATCGACCGCCTACGAGATCGCGCTCGTCCGGCGCGGCGTCTTTCAGAAGCAAGTGCGCGGCGAGCGCCTGATCGCGGACGCGGGCTGCGCCGTGTTCTTCGACGAGGGCGAGCCGTACCGCGTGACGCATCCGGCGGGCGGCGACGCGTGCACCACGATCCGGTTGCGGGGCGGCGTGCTCCACGATTGGCTCGCGGCGCGCGACCCGTCGGCGACGCACGTCGCGTGCGGTGCGGCGACGCACCGGCTGCACTTGGAGCTCTATCACGCGCTCGCCTCCGCACGCTGCGACGACCTGCTCGTCGAGGAGACCGTGCTCGATCTGTGCGACTCGATCGCGACGAAGCGCGGCCGGGCTCTTTCGAACGCGCGCGCGCGAACCGCGCGCGATCACCGCGACATCGTCGATGCCGCGCGGATCCACTTGCAGCGGCGGATGAGCTCCAAGGTGCTCCTCGGCGACGTCGCGCGCGCGGTGCACTGCTCGCCGTACCACCTGGCGCGCATCTTCGCGCGCGAAGCGGGCATGCCGATGCACCGCTACTTGAACCATCTGCGCCTCTCGGAAGCCGTCGCGCGCATGAGCGACGGACAGCGCGACCTCACCCAGCTCGCGCTCTCGCTCGGCTACGGCGACCACAGCCATTTCACGAACGCGTTCAGGCGCGCGTTCGGCCGCTCTCCGGCGCG
>CAZQHA010000197.1:0-8297 GCA_964592795.1 uncultured Planctomycetaceae bacterium
GCTCGCTCGCGTAGCGGCTCGGATCGAACCGTCGAGCGACCTCGCCCGCGAGATGGAACCGCGCCGAGAGGGAGAGCAAGGACGACGTCAGCAGCGCCGGCGGCGACGACGGAACGACGTTCAGCTTGCCGCGGTGGAACAGATAGCGCTCGTTCGCGGCGGGCTCCGACACGACCAAACGGTCGAGGAGGCGCAGATCCGCGCACAGCGCGCGAAACGCCGCCGCGGACGCTTGCACGGTCGTCGGACCGGTCTCGAACAGGAAGCCGTCTCGCGCGACGGTCCCGACGACTCCGCCGGCGCGCTCCGAGCGATCGAGGACCGTGACGTCGCAGCCCGCTCGCGAAAGATCGAACGCGCACGCGAGGCCCGAGAGCCCCGCACCGACGATGACGACGCGCCGCCCGCTCACGCGCTCAGCGTAGGCGAGCGGCGCGGATTCTCAACCGCGGCCGTGAGCGGCGAGGTCGCGCTTCGCCAGCACGCTGTGGTGACGGCTGTAGAGGAAGTAGATGACGAGACCCAGGCCGAGCCACACGAAGAGCCGCCACCAGTTCGCGGCCGGGAGCGACAGCATCAGAGTGAGGCAGAGCACGATGCCGAGGATCGGCACGAGCGGGACCATCGGGCACCGGAACGGACGCTCGGCCTCGGGGTGCATGCGGCGCATCACGAGCACCGCCGCGCACACGATGGCGAACGCGAAGAGCGTCCCGATGTTCGTCATCTCGAGCAGGACTCCGATCGGCAGGAAGCCCGCGCCGATCGCGACCGCGACACCGATCAGGATCGTCGTCTTGTACGGCGTCTGGAACTTCGGGTGCACCGCTCCGAAGAAGCCCTGGGGCACCATCCCGTCGCGCGACATCGCGAGGAACACGCGCGGGCCGCTGAGCATCATCACGAGGAGCACGGACGTGATGCCCGCGACCCCCGCGATCGAGATCAGCGTCTTGGCCCACGGGAGCCCGACCTTCGCGAACGCGGTCGAGACGCCGGCGCCGACGTCGATCTCGTTGTACTTCACCGTGCAGATGACGAGCGAAGCGATGATGCCGATCGGGACGTCGCGGTTGGGCCGCTTCGCTTCCTCGGCGTGCGTCGACACCGAGTCGAACCCGATGTACGCGAAGAAGATGATCGCGGCGCCGGCGAGCATTCCGACGGGCCTGCCGCCGACCGTCTCGCCCCACACGGTGTGTCCGAACAGCGTCAAGCCGCCCCAGCCGTAGGGCGCGAAGTTCGACCAGTTGTCGGGATTGATGAAGAACATGCCGACCAGGATCACGAACAAGACCGCCGCGACCTTGACCGCCACCATGATCGCGTTGAAGCCGGCGCTCTCTTGGATGCCCTTGACGAGCACCGCCGTGACGATGAGGACGATCACGACGGCGGGCAGGTTCACGATGCCGTTCGTCCGTATGAAACCGTGGGTTGCCTCGTCGAAGACGATCGGGGCCTTGCTCAACGCTTCGGGTATGAAGCCGGCGGGGAGCAGCGTCTGGAAATACGACGACCATCCGTTCGCCACGGTCGCGGATCCGACCGCGTACTCGAGCACGAGGTCCCAGCCGATGATCCACGCGAACATCTCGCCCAGCGTCGCGTACGCGTACGTGTACGCCGATCCGGCGACCGGGACCATCGACGCGAACTCCGCGTAGCACAGCGCCGCGAAGATGCACGTGATGCCGGCGACGACGTACGAGACCATCGTCGCGGGACCCGCGACGTTGTGCGCGGCGCTACCCGTCGCGACGAAGATCCCGGCGCCGATGATCGCGCCGACGCCCAGGCTCGTGAGCTGGAGCGGACCGAGGCAGCGTCGAAGGCGGTTCTCGCCTTTCGCCTCCTCGAGGAGTAGCGAGAGCGGCTTGCACTTGAAGAGCTGACTCATCCTTCCAAGTCCTCCGGGGGCCGTCGGCGAGCGCGAGGAGGATAGGAAACGGCATCGGCGAAGAGAACGCCGGAGCCGCGGAAGGTCGAATCAGCCGCGCGACTCGCGGCGGCTCACTGGACGAGGAACGAGTCGCGATAGATGCGGCGCACCCGTCCGGGCACGCCGATCGGCACGTCGCCCGCGAAGTCGGGCTTGTAGTCGGTCACGTCGACGAAAACGCACGCTCCGGCCTTGTTGGTGAGCTTCAGGTCGCGCTCCGTGCCCTCGAAGGTCACGGTCGGCCCGTCGTCGAGCGCGATCGTGCGCTTCCCGCCGTCGAACGCCAGCGAGTGCTCGTGCAGGAAGCCGCGCATCGTCGAGTCCATCACCGACTCGCCCACGCGCAGCCCCGAGAGCGTGTCGGGCGTCGTCGCCGCGTGCGAATCGCCGACGTGCACGGGGAAGAGGATCGGGTTGACGACCGTGCGGATCTCCTCGAGGAAGCCGTCCATCAACGTCGGGTTCGTGACCTCGTCGCGCGTCTTCGTCGCGGCGAGCTTCAGGAGCGCGTCCTTCAGCATCGCGGTGTACAGCGGATCCTCCTTGGGCGGCTCGCCGCCCGCGGCGGTCGCGACGCCGCCCAAGCGTCCCTGGACGTACATCTCGTCGTACGCGAAGTACTCCGCGTTGAGCTTCATGACGAGGTAGCGCTTGCTGCTCTCGCCCGAGAGGTTCACCTGGATGTCGGTCTTCGACAGCTTCGCGACGAACGGGCCCGCGAGCGCCGGCGCCTTCACCTCGTGCTTCGGCACGGCCATCGTGGAGAACACGTACGCGAGCGCGATCAGCACGAACGCTCCGCCGCCGATGAAGAGGGGCTTCCTGCTCTTCGCGGGAGCGGCTTCCTCGCCGGGTTTCTTCTCGCCTTGCGCGCTGTCTTTCTTGTCCGCCATGTCGTCTTTCCTTGGAGCTCAGCTCCCTTCTTGTTTCGCCGGCTGGATGAAGCGTGCGTCGACTCCGCGGCGGCTCGTGCCGGGCGCGCGCACTTCGATCGCCCACGCGCGCGCCTCGACGCGCTGCGGGATCAGACCGTGTTCCTTCACCAGGTAGTCCTTGACCGATTGCGCGCGCGTCGCGGCGAGCCACGCGTCGTTCCGCGCGAAGCGCTCGCCCGCGTCGTCGGCGTGGCCCTCGAGGATCAGCATCTGTCCGAAACCCGGCCGGAGCGTGTCGACGAGCAGGTCGAGGTAGCGCCGCGCGCTCTCGGACAGGTCGGCCGAGTCCTCGCGGAAATCCGCGATGAACGGCTGCTTGAGCTCCGCGTACGGCCGCAGCGACTGCTTGACGATCTGCTCCACCTCGGACGCGCTGTGGATCTCCGGCGCGCCGGTGATGTGGTCGGGATCGGTGAGCGCGGCGAGGCCGAAGCGCCGCCGGTACGTGTTGACGGCGTGGAGCACGTCCGCGCCGTCGAGCGCGCCGTCCATGCCTTTGCTTTCGAGCGCGGCGACGAGCGGGCCCAGTCCGCTGGCGACGAGGCCCGCGTCCTGCTCCTTGCCCATCGTCACGAGCATGATGAAGAAGCACAGGAACAGCGTCATCATGTCGCCGAACGAGATGAGCCACGGCGGCGTGCCGGGACCGTGGTCGTGCTCGTGCTCCTTGTGCTTCTCGTGAGCCTCGTGCTTCGCGTGCTCCTCGCCGTGCGCATCCTTGTCGGCGTCGGCGCCATGAGGCGCCTTCGGATCGTGCTTGCCCGCCATGTCAGCGCGCCTCCGAGGGCTGCACGAGCTTGGGCTTCGCGAGCGACACGACGCGGATCTCGACACGACGGTTGCTCGTTCGGCCCGTCGCCGATTCGTTCGTCGTGCGCGGACGCAGCATGCCGACGCTGGCGATCTGCAGCTGATCGGGCGAGATCAAGCTGCTCTCGAGGATCACGCGCGCCGCGGCCTGCGCGCGCGCGATGCCGAGGGCTTCGGCGGTCGGATACTGCGGCGTGGGTTGGAACCGGTCGTCGGTGAACCCTTCGACGACGACGAGGTTCGTGTAGGTCTGCAAGGCGCCCGCGATCGTCACGAGGTTCTTGTGGAGCGCGGGCGTCACCGCCGTCGACCCCGGGGCGAACGAGCAGCGCGTGTCGAAGCTGATCGTGAAGCCGTCCTGCTGCTTCTGGATCGAAGTCGGCTGATCGCCGGCCTGGACTTCGTTGAGCGCCGCGAGATCGCGCGCGAGCCGGCTGACGACGCTGGGATCGACGTCCTCCTGCTCGGGAAAGCTGATCGGCGACTGCCACACGCCGCCGCGTCCGTTCAAGAGTCCGATGCCGACCTGGTGGACGTCGAACTCCTCCTTGGTGGAGAACGTCATCATCATCAGGAAGAACGTGCAGAGCAGCGAGATCATGTCGCAGTAGCTGACGAGCCAGCTCTCGCTGTGTGCCGGATCGTCTCGTTTCTTCTTGGCCATGTTCCGCCGCGCGGATCAGGCCGCGACGCCTTCTCGCAGCGCGGGCGGCAGGAAGCCCTTGAGCTTCTCCTTGATGAGCTGCGGCTTCTCGCCCGACTGGATCGCGACGATGCCTTCGATCATCAGCTCGCGCAGGAGGTATTCCTCCTTCGAGCGGATGTCGAGCTTGCCCGCCAGCGGCAGCATGATCATGTTCGCGACGAATGCGCCGTAGAACGTCCCGACGAGCGCGCCGGCCATGCCCGCGCCGATCTTCGAGGGGTCGGACAAGTTGGAGAGCATCTGCACGAGGCCGATCAGCGTCTCCACCATCCCGAACGCCGGCGCGAACGTGCCGAACTGCTGCAGCATCGTCTTGCCGACGTTGTGGCGCTGCTTCTCGACCTCGGCCTCGAGCTCGAGGATGTCGCGCACCGTCTCGGCGGAGAAGCCGTCGACGACGAGCTGCACGCCCTTCGCGAAGAAGCGGTCGTTCACTTCCTGCAGCTTGGCCTCGAGCGCGAGCAGGCCCTCCTTCCGCGCGAGGTTCGCGTACTCCATGATCCGCTCGATCTCCTCCGTCGGAGACGGAACCTTGTTCAAGAAGTTCTTGAGGATGACCTTGACGAGGTTCTTGCAGTCGCTGAGCGGGAAGTGGATGAGGATCGCCGCGACGCTGCCGCCGACGACGACCGCCGCGGCGGGACCGTGCACGAAGAGCGCGAGACCCTCGATGCCGTTGTGCGCCATCGACCACACGATGAGGCCGAGGCCGAGGACGAATCCCAGCAGCGTTGCGATATCCATGGGGAGGGTGTGGGCGCACCGGGGGACCGGTCGCCTTGGGGCACGCACTTATCGGCGCGTGCCCCGGCGCATCTGAACGCGCCGGAGTGCGTATCCGCCGGCTCGGTGGGAAACTCTTTCCGTGCCGTGAGGTCGATTCGCGTCCGGCGGCAACCCTCTATCGGTGAACATGGATCGGTCGGCGAAGGACGCGGAGCTTCTTCTGGCGCACTCCCAATGGGCGCGTCGGCTCGCGCGCAGCCTGTGCTCCGACGCGCACAACGCCGAGGACCTCGTGCAGCGCACGTGGGTCGCGGCGCTCGAGCGACCGCCCGGCGAGCACGTGCCGCTGCGCGCGTGGTTCGCGGGTGTCTTGCGCAATCTCGCGCTCCAAGATCGGCGTGCGGCCGATCGGCGCGTCGCGCGTGAGCACGCGGCCGCGCGCAAGGACGTCTTGCCCGCGGCGGACGAGTCGCTCGAGGCGATCGCGCGGCAGAAGCTCTTGATGGAAGCCGTGCTCGATCTCGACGAGCCCTACCGCTCGGTGATCGTGCGCCGCTACTTCGACGAGAAGCCGCCGCGCGACATCGCCCAGGAGCTCGGCATCCCCGTGAAGACGGTGAAGACGAGGCTCGCGCGGGCTCTCGAGAAGCTGCGCGAGCGCCTCGATCGCGAGCACGGATCCGATCGCGCCGCATGGCTGGCGCTGTTCGCCCCGCTGGTCCACATGCCTGGGCCGGCGGCTGCTGGAGGCCTGCTCATGGACGCGAAGCTCAAGGCCGCGATCGCGGTCGCAGTCGCGGCGGGGACGATCGCCGCGGTCGTGCACTTCTCATCGCCGGATGGCGTTCCCCCGCAACCGTCGCCCGCGAACGCAGCGGCCGCGACGCCGCTCGAGGCGCCCGACGTGCCCGCGACGGAGATGCTCGACGAGTCGACCGAATCGTCTGCCGCGCGCGCCGCGGTGAACGCTCCGACTCCCGACGCGGAGCCGGCGCCCGCCGTCGCCAAGCCCGCGGTCCGCATCGTCGGACGAGTGATCGACATCACGGGCGCGCCGATCGCGGACATCGACGTGTACGGCAGCAACACGGTGCCCGCGAGCTTCCGCGACAAGCCCGCGCTCGCGCGTACCGGCCCCAGCGGACAGTTCGAGTTCGACTACGACGGGAAGACGTTCCAGCTCGCCGCGGAGAACGACGCGTGGACGACGGCGTTCCATCCGCGGCTCGCGGTGTCGGATCGCGAGCGGTCCGCGCTGATCGTCGTCGCTCCGCGCATCACGGTGGCCGGCCGCGTGCTCGACGGATCGCGCCGTCCGGTGGAAGGAGCGAGCGTGTGGACGTCGGTCGACGAGAAGACACGCGCGAGCTTGGGTCAGATCCTCGACACGTCGAGCGGCACGTCGCGCGACGCGCGCACAGATGCCGATGGACGATTCGAGCTCGGCGACCTGCCAGCGTGTCCCGGACAGCTCACCGTGCGTGCGACGGGTTATTCGCTCGACTCGCAGCCGATGCCGGACCACACGCGGCTCGACCTCGAGATCGTGCTCGAGAATCCCGAGAGGCCCCACGCGATCGTGCGCGGCGTCGTGCTCGAGCCGAATGGACGTCCCGCGGAGGGTGCGCTCGTGTCGCACGGAGCCTCGATCGAGACCACGGGACCAGACGGCCGCTTCGAGTTCGATTTCGCGCTCGCGATCGGCGGCGACGAGATGGTCCCGAACGAGCAGGGTGGCTGGGGGCCGATGAAGGACTTCAGCAAGCTCCACGCGATCAAGGCAGGGTTCGCGCCCGCGCGCGAGGAGCTGCCCGATCGCAAGACGCTCCGCGAGCGTGGCGAGCCGCTGGAGCTCACGCTCGTGCTCGGCGCGAAGCCGCTCACGATCCGCGGCCGCGTCGTCGACGAGCGCGGCCGTGCGATCGGCGGCGCGCCCGTGTGGATCCAGGACGGCACGCCGTTCGGTCACTTCCTGCAGAAGGAAGGCGACGTGATGATGACGCAGGACACGACCGTCGAGAACGCGTTCCGCGAGAAGCTCCACACTCCGGAAGTCATCGCCGACGCGGAAGGTCGCTTCGAGATCGACGGCGTGCTCGATCGGGAGTACGTGCTCATCGCGGTCGAATCGAACACGATGCGCTTCGGACGTCGCGATCGCGCGCGCGCCGGCGATGCGACGGTCGAGATCGTCATCCCCGACGACCCGTCGGCGCAACGCGTCGCGGGTCGCGTGATTTCGCACGGCGGCAAGCCGATCGCGGGTGTTCACATCCGGTTGGGACGCAAGAGCGATCCGGATGCGCCGACCAGCTGGCGACTCTCGCGCGTCTCTGACGAGCAGGGCCGGTTCGACTTCGGCGAGGTCTCGACCGCCGGGCTTCACTTCCAGATGACGAGCAAGCAGATCGCGTTCGTCTTCGACTACGAGGTGCCGCAGGATTCGAAGTTCGGCGAGCTCGAGCTCCCCGTGTCGCTGCAGTGCCACTTGCAGGTCGACCTCGGCACGCGGCAGGACTTGGCCGATCACTTCGCGGTGCTCGACGACAAGGGGCAAGAGCTCACGATGCTCTGCTGGCGCGGGTCGATGGCGCTCGTCGAGCAGCGACCCCTGATCCAAGAGGGCCGTTCCGAAGTGATGGCCGTCGAGGAGATCGGCCGCGAGGTCGTCTTCTACAAGGCCGAAGCCGAGGTCGCGCGCATGGCGCTGTCGCTGAAGCCGGGCGAGCTCACGACCGTTCGCCCGTAGCGCTCACAGCGTCTTCGAGAACGTCGACCGCGCGTCCTCGCCGCGCGATCGGCGCTGCGCGAAGTAGCGGTCGAACGGCAGCGCGACGTTGCGCATCAGCATCTGGCCGATCGGCGTCAGGCGCAGCGCGTCGGGATCGAGCCGCACGAGCCCGTCCGCTTCGAGCGGGCGCAGCGCCTCGAGCTCGCTCGCGAACACCTCGTCGAAGCGAACGCCGTGGCGCGCCTCGATCGCGGCCTTGCGCAGCACGCCGTTGCACATCAAGCCGACGATGACGTCGCGCCGCAGCCGGTCGTCGGCGCTGAGCTCGTGACCGCGGTGCGTCGCGAAGCCCCGCGCGTCGATCGCGGCCTTGTAGTCGGCCTCGACCGGCGCGTTCTGCACGAACGAGCCGCCGACCTCGCCGATGCTCGACACCCCGAGCGACAC
>CAZQHA010000198.1:0-8257 GCA_964592795.1 uncultured Planctomycetaceae bacterium
GTCCGCGCGCAGGTGTTCCGCAATCTGGCCGAGGAGCAGTCGTACGTCTACCGCGACACGCAGGCCTTGATCCACGTGTTCCGCACCGCCGCCGGTCTCGACAGCGTGGTCGTCGGCGAGAGCGAGATCCTGGCGCAGATGAAGCGCGGCGCGGAGTGCGCGCAAGAGGCGCAGTCGCTCGGCTCGCTCTTGAAGCCGCTCCTGCAGCACGTGCTCCACGCCGGCAAGCGCGTGCGCACCGAGACCGAGATCGGCCAGGGAACCCTCTCGGTCGCGCGCGTCGCGGTCGACATCGCCGCGCGCGTGTTCAGCCGGTTCGATCGCTCGTCGGCGCTGATCGTCGGCGCGGGCGAGACGGGCATCCTCGTCGCGCGCCACCTGCGCGACCGGAGCATCGGGACGCTCGTGTTCGCGAACCGAACGATCGAGAACGCTCGGGCGGTCGCGGCCGAGCTCAACGCGCAGGCGTACGGGCTCGACGCGCTGCCGCGGCTCATCCCCGCGGCCGATCTCGTGATCGCGTGCGTCGAGGGCGGCTCGCAGCCGATCGACGAGAGCGCGTTCGACGCCCGGCGACTGGCGAAGCGCGAGCGGCCGCAGCTCGTCATCGATCTCTCGGTGCCGCGCGCGGTCGCCCCGGCGATGGGCCGTCGCTCGAACCTCTTGCTCTACGACCTCGACGACCTCGCGCGCGTCGTGCAGGAGAACCGCCGCGGCCGCGAGGGCTCGGGCGAAGGCTCGGCCGAGATCCTCGTGGCCGAGTTGCACAAGTTCCTCGCGCTGCGCACGTACGCCTCGTTCACTCCCGCGATCGCCGCGATGCGCGAGCGGTTCGACCGCGTGCGCGACGAGGTGCTCGACTCGGTCGCCGGCGCGCGCAGCGACCCGAAGGACGTCGAGCTCGCGCACACGTTGGCGCGGAGACTGCTCGACACGGCGCTCGCTCACATGAAGGAGAGCGCGAAGCACACGCGCTCGGAAGACGCGCTCGACCGCGAGTACCAGCGCTTCCTGGAGAACCTGTGAAGCTCGTCCTGGCGACCCGCGGCAGCCCGCTCGCGCTGTGGCAGGCGCACGCCGCGGAGGCGCTGCTGCGCTCGGCGCGGCCGGAGCTCGAGATCGAGCTCCTCACGGTGCAATCGAGCGGCGACAAGGACGAGCGCCTCGACGCCGCGAGCTTCGGGCGGATCGGCATCTTCACCGCCGAGATCGACCAAGCCGTGCTCGAAGGACGCGCGCACATCGGAGTGCACAGCTTGAAGGACATGAGCACCCAGGTCCCCGACGGGCTCGCGCTCGGCGGAGTGCTCGCGCGCGGTCCGGTCGAGGACGTGCTCGTGACGATCGGCGGCGCGACGCTCGCGGACCTCCCGCGCGGCGCGCGCGTCGCGACGGGATCCGTGCGGCGCGTCGCGATGCTGAAGCACCTGCGGCCCGACGTGGAGACGGTCGCGATCCGCGGCAACGTCCAGACGCGCATCTCGAAGCTCGAGCGCGGCGAAGCGGACGGGCTGATCCTGGCGCGCGCGGGGCTCGAGCGACTGGGCTTGGGCGACCGCATCCGCGAGGTGTTCGACACGCAGCGGTTCTTGCCCGCGGTCGGTCAGGGCATCGTCGGCCTCGTGTGCCGCGCCGACGACGAGGCGACGAGAAAGACCCTGTGGGCCGTGAGCGATCGTGAGGCGGCGGCCGAGGCCGCGGCCGAGCGCGCACTTCTCCACGGTCTGCACGGCGGCTGCAACGCGCCCGTCGGCGGTCACGCGCGCGCGGTCGAATCGGCGCTGACGCTCGAGGGACGCGTGCTCTCGCTCGACGGTCGCGAAGTGATCGAGGCCGAGATCCGCGGACATACGGACGAAGCCGAGGCGCTCGGACAGGTGCTGGCGCAACGACTCGTCGCGCGCGGCGCGAAGCGACTGATCGACGCCGCGCGAGAGAGCCGATGAGCGCGCGCGTCTTGATCACCGGGCCCGTCGACGGTGCCGACGAGTACGCGCGCGCGGCGCGCGACGTCGGTTGGGTGCCGGTCGAATTGCCGCTGCTCGCGATCGAGCCGAAGCCGGTCGACGTCGCGCGCATCGCGGGTGAGAGCTACGACTGGCTGTGCGTGACGAGCTCCAATGCTCTCGCGTTCCTCGCCGATGCGGCGCGAGAGAACCCTCGGATCACCGCCGTCCCGTGCGCCGTCGTCGGTACGCGCAGCGCGGCTCGCGTCCTCGCGCTCGGTTACTCGCTCGGCCTCGATCCGGCGATCGACGCGTCGAAGCTCGCCGACGCGATCGGCGCGATCGGGCCCGCCGGGGCTCGCGTGCTGTGGCCGCGCGGATCGATCTCGAGCGAGCTCGCGCGCGCATTGCGCGAGCTCGACTTCGACGTCACCGATCCCATCGTGTACACGACGCGTGAGCTCGCCTCGCGAGCGCGCGCACCCGAGACGGAAGCGGTCTTCTTCGCGAGCCCCTCCGCCGTCCGCGCGTGGTTCAGCACCGCCGCCGGCGAATCGCCGAGCGCGCGCACCGCGATCGCGATCGGACGGTCGACCTTCGACGCGCTGCTCGCGGAGACAGAGCCGGCCTTCTTCGATACCATCTCGCTCCCCGAGCCGACGCCCGAGGCATTCGCGTTCGTGCTCCAGCACATCGACCTCTCGACACCCTCATGAACTACTCGCCGACACCCGGATACGGTCAGGGCATGACCCCCGGTCCGGGCGAGGAGCCGCCGCCGCTGCCGCCCGAGTACTTGGTCCAGCGCCCGCGACGCCTGCGCGCGCATCCCGCGTTGCGCCGCATGGTGCGCGAGACGCGGCTCTCGCGCGACGACCTCGTGCTCCCGCTGTTCGTCGTCGAGGGCAAGGGCGTGCGCGAAGAGGTGCCGTCGATGCCGGGCGTCTTCCGCGAGTCCGTCGACCGCTTGGCGGAGACGTGCAAGAAGGTCGAGGCCCTCGGCATCCCGGGCGTGATCCTCTTCGGCGTTCCTAAGGAAAAGGACGCGGAGGGGCGCCTCGCGTGGTCGCCCGACGGGATCGTGCAGCGCGCGCTCGAGGGCGTCGAGAAGGCCGCGCCGTCGCTCTTGCGCATCGCCGACCTGTGCTTCTGCGAGTACACCGACCACGGCCACTGCGGCGTGCTGACGACCTGGGGCGACGTCGACAACGACGCGACGCTGGAGAACCTCGAGCTGCAGGCGACGTCGCTCGCCGACGCGGGCGCGCAGGTCGTCGCGCCGAGCGGAATGATGGACGGCATGGTCGGCTCGATCCGCGCGGCGCTCGACGAGACCGGGCATGTCAACGTGTCGATCCTCTCGTACGCCGTGAAGTACGCGTCCGCCTTCTACGGCCCGTTCCGCGACGCCGCGGACTCCGCGCCGCAGTTCGGCGACCGCAGCACGTATCAGATGGATCCGGGCAACGGCGACGAGGCGCTGCGCGAGGTCGAGCTCGACGTCGACCAAGGCGCCGACATGGTGATGGTCAAGCCCGCGATGCCCTACCTCGACATCGTGCGGCGCGTGCGCGAGCTCGTCGACGTGCCGCTGTGCGCGTACCAAGTTTCGGGCGAGTACTCGATGATCAAGGCCGCCGCCGCGAAGGGCTGGATCGACGAGGAGCGCGCGGTCGAGGAGTCGCTGACGTGCATCAAGCGCGCCGGCGCGGACTTCGTGCTCACGTACTTCGCGCGCGAGATCGCGAAGCGGCTGCCCTGAGCCGCGCCATGAAACTCGAGCGCTCGAGACACGTCTTCGAGGCTGCGCAGCAGCTCATCCCCGGCGGCGTGAATAGCCCGGTGCGCGCGTATCGAAGCGTCGGCGGCACACCGCCGCACATCGCGAGCGGCAGCGGCCCGCTCGTCGTCGACATCGACGGCAACGAGTACGTCGACCTCGTGATGAGCTACGGGCCGCTCATCGCCGGACACGCGCATCCCTCCGTCGTCGCCGCGCTCGCGGCCGCGATCGAGAAGGGCACCGCGTTCGGCGCGCCGTCCGAAGGCGAGCTCGCGCTGGCGCGGCAGATCACCGACCGCGTCGGATCCGTGCAGATGGTGCGCCTCGTGAACTCGGGCACCGAGGCGACGATGAGCGCGCTGCGCCTCGCGCGCGCCGTCACGGGCCGCGACCTGATGATCAAGTTCGACGGCTGCTACCACGGGCACGGTGATTCGTTCCTCGTGAAAGCCGGCTCGGGCGCGCTGACGCACGGCGCGCCGGATTCACCGGGAGTTCCGCGTGCTTTGGCGGAGCTCACGCTCGTCGCGCAGTACAACGACCTCGAGAGCGTCGAGCGCCTCTTCCTCCAATACACCGACAAGGTCGCGTGCGTGATCGTCGAGCCCGTCGCCGGCAACGTCGGCTGCGTGCTGCCCGCGCGCGGCTTCCTCGAAGGCCTGCGCGACCTGTGCGATCGCCACGAAGCGCTGCTCCTCTTCGACGAGGTGATGACCGGCTTCCGCGTCGCGCGCGGCGGCTACCAAGAGATCTGCGGAGTGTTCCCCGACCTCGTCACGCTCGGCAAGGTGATCGGCGGAGGATTGCCGATCGGCGCGTACGGCGGGCGCGCGGATGTGATGCTCCACGTCTCGCCGGCGGGCAGCATGTACCAGGCCGGCACGCTGTCGGGGAATCCGATCGCGGTCGCCGCGGGACTCGCGACGCTCGACCTCTGCGACGAGGCGGGCTTCTACGAGACGCTCGAAGCGCGCTCGGCCGACTTGCAGAAAGGCATCGAAGCCGCGGCGAAGAAGCACGGCGTGCCGATCCACGTCGGACGGCAAGGCTCGATGCTGTGTCCGTACTTCGCGAGCGAGCCGGTGACGAGCCTCGCGCAGGTGATGCGCACCGACCGCGAGCGCTGGACCAAGTTCTTCCACGCGCTGCTCGAGCAGGGCGTGCTCGTTCCCCCGTCGCCGTTCGAAGCGTGGTTCGTGTCGAGCGCGCACGACGCGCGGACGATCGAGCGTGTCGTCGGCGCGATCGACGCGGCGCTCGCCGCCGTCTGACCTACCGCGCCTTGGCAGCCGCCTTGGCAGCCTTCGCCTTCTCCTTCGCGAGGTACTTCTTGCGCGTCCTGCGCTTGCCGTACGAACCGTGGAAGATCTTCCCCTTCTTCGACTTGATGTCACCCTTGCCCATGTGTGCTCCGTCCCCTGACTGTGCGTGATTGGTTCGCGTCTCGGTGGCGCGACATGTTGGCCTCGACGACGCCGTTTGCAAAGCCTGCGTGCGGCTTTCGCCGCGTTCCGGAGCACGGGGTAGCATTCGCGCGCTTCCGCGTTCATCGCCTTCCCGCCGAACGTCTCCACCATTCGATGAAGCGAATCCACACGACTCTCCTCGTCTTCGCGGCCCTCTCCGTCGCTCACGCGTGTCGCACCGAGCCACGATCCCCGGCGCAGTCGGCTCCCGCGTCGCGATCGCCGGCGCCCGTCGCACCGTCGAAAGGGAGCTCGAGCGCGGGACCCGCCGAGCCGCGCACGTTGCAGCCCGACGATCTCCTCGGCTTGCCGTGGCGCTCCGTCGGACCCGCGAACATGGGCGGCCGCGTCGCGGCGATCGCGATCGAGCCCGGCAACGCGAAGACGTACTACGTCGGCTTCGGCACCGGCGGCCTGTGGAAGACGACCAACGCCGGCACGACGTTCTCGCCGATCTTCGACGAGGAGGCGACGGCGTCGATCGGAGCGGTCGCGGTCGCCGACGCTCCGCCGAGTTGGCGGGGATGGAAGGACGAGCCCGCGCCGAAGGACGGGACGCCGGCTGATGCGAAGAAGGACGAAGCGGAGAAGGGCCGCGGCAAGATCGTCTGGGTCGGCACCGGCGAAGGGAACGGACGCAACAGCTCGTCGTGGGGACGCGGCGTGTACCGCTCGACCGATCGCGGCGGCAGCTTTGCACATGTCGGCCTCGCCGATTCGCACGACATCCCCGCGCTCGCGGTCGATCCGCGCGATCCCGACGTGTGCTACGTCGCCGCGCTCGGCCACCTGTGGGGCGCGAACGAGGAGCGCGGCGTCTACAAGACGGTGGACGGCGGCAAGAGCTGGGACGCCGTGCTCCAGATCGACGCCGACACGGGTGCGTGCGACGTCGTGATCGATCCCAAGAACCCGTCGACCGTCTACGCGGCGATGTATATGCGGCGTCGAACGCCGTACAGCTTCATGAGCGGCGGACCGAAGGGCGGGATCTACCGCTCGGATGACGCGGGCGCGACGTGGAAGCAGCTCACGAGCGGCTTGCCGTCGCAAACCGGTCGCATCGGGCTCGACGTGTTCGCCGAGGATCCGCGCATCGTGTACGCGGTCGTCGAGTCGGACCTCGGCGGACGACTGCAGGACGAGTTCGAGGACAAGAGCCGCAGCGGCGGGCTCTTCCGCTCCGAGGACCGCGGCGAGACGTGGACGCGCGTCAACGAGTACACGCCGCGCGCGTTCTACTTCTCGCGCGTGCGCATCGACCCGAAGAACGCGCAGCGCGTCTACGTGCTCGGCTGGCAGATCTGGGTGTCCGACGACGGCGGCAAGACGCTGCGCGCCGGCGGAGCGCGCAAGCCGCACGTCGACTACCACGCGCTCGTGATCGATCCCGCCGATCCCGAGCACCTGATCTCGGGCAACGACGGCGGCGTCTACGAATCGCACGACGCCGGCAAGACGTGGGACTTCTTCGACGAGCTCGCCGTCGGCGAGTTCTACAACATCGCCGTCGACGCGTCGGATCCGTACCGCATCGGCGGAGGCCTCCAGGACAACGGCTCGTGGATCGGACCGAGCGCGACGCCGTACGCCGTCGAGCTGATGGAAGGCGGACCGTCGCCGGGCGGGATCCTGAACCATCACTGGCACTACGTGAACGGCGGCGACGGCTTCCACGTCGCGTTCGATCCCAGCGATCGCAACGTCGTGTACGCCGAGAGCCAGGGCGGCAACCTCGTGCGCATCCACCTCGACACGGGACGCGCGCGTGCGATCCGGCCCTCGCCGAAGGAAGGGCAGCGCCGCTTCCGGTTCAACTGGAATACGCCGTTCTTCGTGTCGCCGCACGTCGCGCCCGGCGAGCCGACCGTGCTCTACATGGGCGGCAACTACGTGTTCCGACTGCTGGACGGCGGCGATCGTTGGGAGCGCATCTCCGAGGACCTGTCGCGCTCGATCGTCGATCGCATCGACACCGTCGGATCCAACGCCGAGACGCACGGGACGGTCGTGTCGCTCGCGGAGTCGCCGATCTCGAAAGGCATTCTCTGGGCGGGGACGGACGACGGATTGGTGCACGTCACGCCGGACGGCGGGCGCACCTGGAGAGACGTCACGCCGCCGCAGGTGAACGGCCTCTACGTCGCGCGCATCGAGCCGTCGCGCCACGACGAGGACGCGGCCTACGTCGCGGTCGACGGACACCGGAGCGACGTGTTCACGCCGATCGTCGTGAAGACGAGCGACGGCGGTCAGACGTGGCGCTCCGTCGCCGGCGACTTGCCGGCCGACGTTCCGGTGAAGGTGATCCGCGAGGATCCGAAGAACGCGAAGGTGCTCTACGCCGGCACCGAGACGTCGGCGTTCGTCACCGTCGACGGCGGCGAGCACTGGGTGCGCATGAACGGCAAGTCGCTGCCCACGGTCGCGGTCGACGACCTCCTCGTGCATCCGCGCGTGCATGACCTCGTCGCCGGCACGCACGGACGATCGATCTACGTCCTCGACGACGCATCCCCGCTCGCCGCGCTCACGCCGGAGGTCATGGCGGCGCCGCTGCATCTCTTCGCGATCCAGCCGGCGACGCCCAAGCTGTATCTGCCGATCGGCGGGATCTGGACCGACCGAGTGTTCATCGGCGCGAACCCGCCGATGGGCGCGCGCATCACGTACTGGCTGCGCGAGTACGCGACCGACGAAGTGAAGATCACGGTCACGGATCCGCACGGAGTGACGATCCGCGAGATCAACGGCAGCGGCCGTCCGGGCTTCAATCGAGCGATCTGGGACCTCGAGCGCGAGGCGTACGATCGGCTGCCGGATCCCGATTCGAGCGTCGGACAGAAGCAGTTCGTCGCGCCCGGCGAGTACAAGGTCACGGTGACGCGCGGCAAGGAATCCGCGAGCGCGACGGTGACGGTGCTCCCGGCACCGGGCGTCGAGCCGAAACAGTGATCGAGTCGATGCTTTGACCCGCGGAGATCGCGCGACTCACTCGCGCGAGCGCATCACCAGCATGAGTGGACCGGCTCTGCCGAGTACGCGGATTACGCTGCGTGCCG
>CAZQHA010000199.1:0-8225 GCA_964592795.1 uncultured Planctomycetaceae bacterium
CGTCCCGATCAAGGGCCCGGATCTGCTCTTGCGCGCGTGGGGGAAGCTCGAGCCCGACGTTCCGGCGCGCGCGACGCTCACGATCTTCGGCCCGTCGCAGCACGATCCCGCGTTCCAGCGCCGGCTGGCCGAGCTCGCGTCCCAGGCCGGCGCGACCCTCGGCGGCCGGATCACGCGCGACGAGATGCCCGCGCGCCTCGCGAGCATCGATCTGCTCGTCGTGCCCAGCCTGTGGTACGAGAACTCGCCCCTCGTGATCCTCGAAGCGCGCGCCGCGCGAACGCCGCTTCTCGTGGCGCGGCTCGGCGGCATGGCGGAGCTCGTCCAGCCGGGCGTGAGCGGCGAGCACTTCCGCGCCGGAGACGTCGAGGATCTCGCGCACAAGCTCGCGGCGCTCGTCTCCGACCCGGCGCGACTCCAGCGGCTGAGCCGTTCGTCGGCGCCGCCGCCGAGCGTCGACGAGCACGTGGACGTGCTCGAGGAACGTTACCGGACGCTTCTCCGCACGAGGCCGCGTTGAAGATCGCGTGGGTCGTCGACGTCTGGCCTTGCGGGTCGTGCGGGACGGGGCCCGTGCGCGACCTCGTGGCCCTCGGTCACGCGGTGTCGGTGATCGCGGGCCGCGTCGATCGCGCCGCGGATCCGGCGGGTTTTTCCGTCCACGTGATCGCGCGTGCGGATCCGTTCTCCGGTCACTGGCAGCGCAGCAGATCCTCGTCGTTCGCCGCCGCGTTCCGCGTCCTCCTGCGCGAGATCGATCCGGACGTCGTCCACGTCCACCAGTGGAGATCGCTGTCGCGCGATCTCGTGTTCGCCGCGGCGCTCGAGCGTCGCCCCGCGGTCGTGTCGCTTCACGACGTGTGGGTGAGCTGTCTCATCGGAACCCGCGTGCTCCCTGCAACGGGTACGCCGTGCGACTCGCCGCTCTCCGCGCATCCGTGCCTGTCCTGCGCTCCGCGCACGCCGTGGGTGCCGATCGAGGCGCAGTACATGGCGTTCGCGGAGCACAAGTCGGCGATCGTGCGCGAGCTCGAGCTCGCGCGCGCCGTGATCGTCCGCGATCGCGTGCACGGTGATGCGATCCGGCGCCAGCTCGGGGAGGACATCGCGCGGATCGATTCGTTCATCGACTCGGCGGACGCCGCGCTGGTTTCGATCTATGAAGCGTCGAAGCGCGCCGGCGCACCCGACGTCGCTCGTCCTGCGGGCGCGGATTGGTATACCGAGAGGATGAAGGCGTTCGCCGAAGCGGAATGGGAGCGCGGCGCGCGCGCGGCCGGATTCGATCGTCATGCGCGCTAGATCGCGATTCACGTTCGCCGCCTCGCTCTGCGCGCTCGCGCTCGCGGCGTGCCGGAGCAGCGACGGTGCGGCGCAGCCGCGCGTCGTGTCTTCCGCCGAGCTCCCCGCCGATCTGCGCGCGACGTGGGACGTCTATCGCGCCGGCGGCGCCGGGTGGGAGATCGAGCGCGAGCGCGTCCTCGCCGATCCCGAACGGTTGCGCTTCGTCGTCGACAACCTCGTGATCGAGATGGTGCGCTCGTACGAGCGATCGTGGCTCGCGACCGCCGGCGAGGTCGAAGGTCCGTTCGAGCGCTCGCAGCGCGAGCTCGCGCTGCTCTATCCCGGATCGACGCCTGTGCTCGCCGAGCTGCTCGCCGTGAAGGACGGCATCGTCGCGTTCCTCGCCTCCGACGTGCTGAAGCGCATCGGCGAGCCCGCGCTCGCGGACGTGGCGCGCAAGCTCGACGACGCGACGCCCGAAGTCCGCCGCCGGGCCGCGGAGCTCCTCGGCGAGCTCCCGCACGGCGGGGGCTCCGAGGCCGCGATCCACGAAGCGCTCGGACGCCGTGTGAGGAGCGACGAGCAGTGGATCGTCCGCGCGCAAGCGGCGCAGTCGCTCGGCCTGCGCGGCGCGCGGCACGACCACAAGGGCTATTGCCAAGCCGTCCTCACGCGCGCGCTGTCGGACTCCGATCCGGCGGTGATCGCGAGCGCCTGCATCGGCCTGTCGGAGCTCTCCGAGCCGCGCGCGATCCCCGCGCTGGTCGACGCTCTCGAGCGGGCGGGCGCGAGCGGGGAGCTCAAGGTCGTACGTGCGGCGCAGGACGCGCTGCGCGCCCTGTCGGGAGTCGATCGCGACCAGGAGCCCGCGCAGTGGGCGAGCTGGTGGACGAGCCGGCCGCGATCCGCGAACGCGCCGGCAGGTCATTGACCCGCCGCGCGTTTCGTCGCATACAGAGGCGCGAATCCTCGATCTCACGCATGACGGATTGGAAGCTCAAATCGAGACGCAGCTCGTGCACGACGTGCGAGACCGCATTCGTCGCCGGCGCACGACACGCGTCGGTCCTGTCCCTCTCCGGCGACGAGTTCGCGCGCGAGGACACGTGCGTGCCCTGCTTCGAGGCGCGTGATCACCAGGGCGACGTCTTCTACTGGTTCACGCGGCACGCCGCGGATCGTCGCGCGGTGCAGCTCGACTTGGCGACGCTCGAGCAGCTATTCGTGCAGCTCGAATCGCGGACGGAGCAGAAGCTGTGCGAAGTGCGCTACCTCCTGTGCTTGCTCTTGATGCGCAAGCGACGCGTCAAGCTGGATCGCATCGTGCGCGGCGGCGACGCGGGCGAATCGATGATCGTCCACCGCCCGCGACGACAAGAGTCGCTCCACGTCCGCGTGTTCGATTTCGATGCGCCGAGGTTGGCGGAGCTGCGGACGGAGCTGCGGCAGATCTTCGACGGGACCGACTTCGGCGTGCCGCTCGAAGCGGAGCCGCGGAACGGCGACGCGTTGACGGCGCAAGCGTCGACCGACGCTCAGTCCCAAGAGTGAGACGCGCGTCGTCCGCCCCAGCGCGAAGCTGCGCGCGGCGGGAACCACAAGGAATTGTGGCATCCCGTCCCTGCTCACACATTTACTCGCGCTTGATCTCGGCCTTTCCCTCGCCGTCTCCCGGGTGCGCGTCCGCGCGCACCACTTTTTCTGCTCATTCCGCTGAAAACCGCCCGCCGCGCCATTGCGGGGCGTCAAGTGGCAGTGAAGAATGCCTCTGTGGAGTTGAGTGGAGGGAAGTGGGGAGAGCAGAGGGGCATTCCGGGGTCCGGAGTGGGGGACGTCCGTGTACTTCGGTGAGACGACCCACCAGCTCGACGCGAAAGGTCGCGTGTTCGTCCCCAAGCGGTTCCAGGAAGTCCTGGGAGGGGACGCCGAAGGGACGCGCATCGCGTACCTGACCCGCGGCCAGGACTCCTGCCTCTATCTCTTCTCCGAGACGGCGTTCCAGGCCACCCAGGCGGAGCTCAAGACGGGCGTCTTCACGGGCCAAGAGCTCCGCGCCGTCCAGCGCGTCTTCTTCGCGAACACCGTGCGCGTCGAGCTCGACAGCTCGGGTCGGATGCTGATCCCCGAGAAGCTCCGCGCCAAGGCGGGCATCGACAAGGAGGTCGTGTTCGTCGGCGTCCACGATCGTGCCGAGATCTGGGCCAAGGACGCGTGGGAACGATACGAGGCTCACCACCAAGACCTGCTCGACAAGATCGATCAGGTCCTGGCGAGCCGGGACCCCAAACCGAAGGGCGCTCCCTGAGCGCGGCGCGAGGAGGGGGAGGGGATGTTCGGGACGGAGATCGCGACGATGCAGTCCGAATGGGACGCACACAACGCGGGGCCGGAGCACGTGCCGGTGCTGGGCGCGACGGTCGTCGAGCTCTTCAGGCCCGTCGCCGGAGCGAGCCCGCAGGGTTGGATCGTCGACGGCACGCTCGGCCTCGGCGGCCACGCGCGTCTTCTGCTCGAGGCGTTTCCGGAAGTCCGACTCCTCGGCGTCGATCAGGATCCCCAAGCGGTCGCGGTCGCTCGAGAGCGCTTGTCGCCGTTCGGCCGCCGCGTGCGCATCCGTC
This sequence comes from uncultured Planctomycetaceae bacterium, assembly GCA_964592795.1. GTDB lineage: Bacteria > Planctomycetota > UBA1135 > UBA1135 > JANLUN01. The sequence continues at coordinate 3,903 of CAZQHA010000199.1, forward strand.
CGGGCCGCATGTCCGGGCTCTCGCGGCTGATCCGCAAGGAGCAGATCGAGCCGCCGATCGGCGTCTTGCTCGACGTCGGCGTGTCGTCGATGCAGCTCGACGTCGGCGAGCGCGGGTTCTCGTTCCAAGCCGACGGACCGCTCGACATGCGGATGGATCCGACGCGGGATCGCACGGCCGCGGACATCGTCAACCACTGGGACGAGGGGGACCTCGCCGACCTCTTCTTCCATGAAGGAGGCGAGCACCGCGCGCGCCGCGTCGCGCGCGCCATCGTCGAGGGCCGCCGGCGGGCGCCGTTCCTCCGGACGCTCGCGCTCGCGGACGTCGTGGCGCGAGCGGTCGGCGAGGAAGCCTCGAGCGCGCGCATCCACCCGGCGACGAAGACCTTCCAAGCGCTCCGGCGCGCGGTCAACGAAGAGGGCGAGGAGCTGCTCGCGGGTTTGGCGGCCGCGATGCACTGGCTCTCGGACGCGGGACGGCTCGTCGTGATCACGTTCCACTCGGGCGAAGACGGCGAGGTGAAGCGGTTCCTCGCCGACGCCGCGCGCCAGGGCGGGGCGAAGCTGATCACGAAGCGCCCGCTCGTCGCCGATCGCGACGAGCGCCACGCGAACCCGCGCGCGCGCTCCGCGCACCTGCGAGCGGCCGAGCGCGTGCGCACGGGCGCGCCCGGCAACGGCTCGTCGCACTGGGACGATCGGAGGGACGCGTGACGCGCGCCGTGCTGTGCGTCGGTCTCGCCGCGCTGACGCTCGTGCTCGGCGTGCTCACCGCGATCGTCCAATCCGAGAACCACGATCTCGGGCAGCGGCTCAACGCGCTGAAGGAGGAGTGCAGCATGATCGAAGCCATCAACGGCGATCGGTCGGAGCAGATCCTCGAGCGCGACTTCGGTCCGATCCCGCTCGACACGTGGGCGCCCAACGCGCCGAAGGACGCGGCGAGCCCGGCGCAGGCGAAGCACGCTCCTCCGGTCGCGAAGCTCGCCGCTCCGCGCCCGTCGGCGCCCGTGGCGCACGCTCCGAACCCGGCGCAGGGGGTGGTTCGATGATCGACGGCGGTCGATTCGAGTCCGCCTCCGGCCTGCGCCCGGCCAGCGCGTTCGTGCTGATCGGCGCCGTGCTCGGCCTCGTGGCGCTGCGCGGCGCGCAGATGGCGACGCTCGACGAAGGCGAGCAGCCGCGCAACCTGACGCAACTCGAGATGCCCGAGCTGACGTTCGACATCGTCGACACGAGCGGCATCCCGCTGGCGCTCTCGGTCGAGTCTCTCGAGCTCGTGATGTCGCCGAACGCGACTTGGCAAGCCCACACGCCCGACAAGGTGGCCTTCGCGCTGAGCCGCGTGCTCGGCGGCGCGCCGTCGGCCGGGGAGCTGCTCGAGAAGATGCTCCCCGACGCGCGCGCCGGAGTGATCCGCGTCGACACGCGCGCGCTGCGGATGAACGCGGAGCAAGCCGCGCGCGTCCACCGGTGGATCCAGATGGGCAGCCTGGATCCGGAGGCCGAGCCCGCGCGCATCGAAGGCATGTGGGTGCACCCGACCGCCCTCCCGGGCGAGTACGGCCTGACGTGGGTCCCGCGCGTCGTGCTCAGCGAGCGGATGCGCGCCGCGCACCGCGTGACGCGGCCGCTCGATTGGACTCGTCGCATCGCGGACGATCTGACCGAGTGCGTCGCCGGCGCCGAGATCCAGAGCTCGATCGACACGGAAGAGGAGCGCAAGGCGTGGCGCAAGGCCGTGTGGGACGCGCTCCTGCCGACGCAGTTCAAGAGCGTGGTCAAGGAAGTGCCGGCGGCGGCCGCGCTCGCGGTCCACGAGCTCCTGAAGGAGCAGCGACTCCAGCCGCACCAGATGTCGCTGCGGCGGCACGCGAAGCGGATGTACCCGCCGCAAGCGGCCGAGAAGGACGACATTCCGCTCGCGGTGCTCGGACGGTGGGGAACGCTCGAGCCCGAGCTCGCCCGCAAGCTCGCGCGCAAGGAGCTGCGCCTGCCCGCGGACGAGCACTGCACCGAGCAGGAGCTCGAGCTCCTGAAGAGCTACACATCCGTCAAGGTCTACCAGCCGAGCGCGATGAGCGGGCTCGAGCTCTACTGCCAGCGACTCCTCGAGCGTCCCGAGTGGCAGTTCCTCGTCCGCAAGCCCGAGGAGTACACGTTCCTCGCGAACCAAGTGCCCCGCCAGGCGCCGGCGCGCTACTTCCAGGAGCTCGTTCCGGCCAGCGAGACGCCGCGCGTCGTCACGACGCTCGACGTACGGCTGCAGCGGCAGATGCGCGCCTGGCTCGCGAAGGTCATGGCCGAGCAGCGGCCCGCGGTCGTGCAGGGGATTGCGATCGATCTCTCAAACGGCGACGTGCTCGCGGTCGACGCGCTCGATCCCTACGACATGGGCGGATTCCTGCCGACGACGCACGCGTTCACGCCGGGGTCGACGACGAAGGTCCTCGTCATGGCGGCCGCGCTGGACGCGGGCGTCGTGACCCCCTCGACCGTGTTCGACACCGGCGACGGCAGCTTCAAGATCGCGTCGCGGACGATCCACGAGGCCGAGGGCGCGCCGACCGGTCGCATCACCGCCGCCGGGGGCCTCGCGTACTCGGTGAACGCGGTCCTCGTCCAGATCGGCGTGCGCGTGCCGGCGCAGGCGCTGCACGACATGTTCGTCGACCTCGGCTACGGCGACTATCCGCAAGCGGGCTTGGGCGGCGAACGGCGCGGCGACGTCCCCGAGCTGCCGTGGCGGACGCACAATCAGCACGCGTCGGTCAGCTTCGGTCACGAGCTGATGGTCACGCTGTGGCAGCAAGCCGCCGCGCTCGCCGCCGTCGTGCGCGGAGGCGAGTTCCTCCCGCTGCGCCTCGTCGACGCGATCGAGCAGAACGGCGTCTCTCATCCGGTTCCGATCGCTGCGCCGCGGCGCGTCTTCAGCGCAGAGACGTGCGCGAAAGTTCGCGAAATGATGTTCATGGGTGCTCGCGAAGGCACCGGCAAGAAGGTTTACTGCGACGACATCGTGATGGGGACGAAGACGGGCACCGCGCAAAAGGTTCCTGGCGAAGTCTGTCTCCACGTCGAGCTCGCGCACAATCGCGATCACAAGTGCCGCGGCGCGCGCGCGTGCCGCGCGAAATTGAAGGGCGAGCGCGCGCACAAGAGCTCGTGCTACACGTCGTCGATGTGCATCTTCGGCAAGCTGCCGGACGACGATCGCGAGATCATGGTGCTCGTCGTCGTCGACGAGCCGCGCGGCGGGAAGAAGTACGGCTCCGACGTCGCGGGTCCCGCCGCCGCCGGAGTCTTGAAGGAAGCTCTCGGCTACACGCGCGATGGCGTCCGCGTGGAGCCGCTCCCGGAAGACGGCTTCGCGCCGCTCGACGAGCTCGCCGCTTCGGAGCTCGCGAAGCACTTCCACTTGTCGGATGCGCCTTGGTCGGAGGTCGCCGGTGCGTCTCACTGAACTGGTCCACGAGTTGGGGGGGTCTTTGTCGCCCGTGGCGGGCGACGGACCGAAGGTCACCGGCGTCCACCTGGACAGCCGCCGGGCGGGTGCCGGTGATCTTTTTGCAGCGCTGCCGGGCACGCGCGCCGACGGTGCGCGCTTCGCGCTCGACGCGATCGGACGCGGCGCGGTCGCGGTGCTGACGCCGCGCGCGCTCGACCTGTCGGCGGCGCCGCCGCCGAAGCGGGTCGCGCAGTGGGTGCACCCCGAGGCGCGATCGGTCGCGGGTCGTGCCGCGGCGCTGGTGTACGGCGCGCCGTCGCGCGACATGTTCGTCGTCGGCGTCACCGGCACGAACGGCAAGACGACGACCGCGCACCTCACCGGTCAGTTCCTCCGCGCGTCGGGTCGCCGGCCCGCCGTGCTCGGGACGGCCGGACACCACCTGGCCGACGGCGTCTTCGTCCGCTCGACGCACACGACGCCCGACGCGCCGGAGCTGATGCGCCTGCTCGCGCGCCACCGCGAGATGGGCGGCGACTGCGTCGCGCTCGAGGCGAGCTCGCACGCGCTCGACCAGGAGCGCACGTCGGGCCTCGCGTTCGACGTCGGGATCTTCACGAACCTGACGCGCGACCATCTCGACTACCACGACGACTTCGAGCACTACGCCGCCGCGAAGGAGAGACTCTTCGCGCAGCTGCGTCCGGGTGCTTCCGCGGTCGTCAACGCCGACGATCCGGTGTCCGAGCGCATGGCGAAGGCCGCGCGCGCGGCCGGAGCGAGCGTCTTCACGTACAGCGCCCGCCTGCGCGGCGACCTGTGTGCTTCTCAGTTGAAGACCGACCTGTGGGGCTCGCACTTCTTCCTCAATGG